>NZ_AMXB01000008.1:0-155252 GCF_000310125.2 Thauera sp. 27 | reverse complement strand
GCGCCGGCGAACTGGCCCGCGCCGATGCGCTGGCCGCACAGGCCGAGCACCTGGCGGCCGGGACCGCCCTGACCGATGCGCGGCAGCGCCTGGACGCTGCTCGCGCACGCTGGGTGCAACTGACCGGCCTCACGGCGGCGCCGGACCTTGTCGCCGACGCCGTGCCCGAGCCGACGGCCGAGCCTTCGATGTCTTCGCATCCGGAACTGCAGTCGGCGACCCAGGCTACCGAGCTGGCGCAGCGGCGGGTCGAGCTGATGCGGCACTCGCGCCGCGACGCGCCGGAGCTGACGATCGGCGTCCGCCAGGACCATGCCGGGTCCGGTGCGTCTTCCGAAGGCAGCGTCGTGGTCGGTCTGCGCCTGCCCTTTGGCGGCGACGCACGCAATCGACCGCTCGAATCGGCTGCGCTGGCCGAGCTGGATGTTGCACAAACGCGCTTGCAGCGGCTGCGCGAGCGCCTGGAAAGCGACGTCGCCCTGGCGCGCGAGGCCGTCCGCGCCGCCGAGGTGCAGCGCGAGGCCGGAACCACGCGTGCCCGCCTGTTGCGCGAACGTGCCGAGCTGATCGGCAAATCCTTCGATGTCGGCGAAACACCGCTGCCGGACCTGCTGCGTGCGCTGGCCGCCGCTGCCGAGGCCGATGCTGCGCTCGCCCGCCATACCGCCGCGCTGGGCCTCGCCCGCGCCCGTCTCCAACAAGCGCTCGGATTGCTCCCATGAACCCATCCATCCTCAACCTGCGCCGCCGGCTGCTGGCCGTGCTAACCGTGGCGGCCCTGTCGCCCATGATCAGCCTGGCCGCCCCCGGGGCGCACGGTCCCAACGGCGAACATCTCGACCAACAGCCGGTGGTCGCCGGCGGCGCGAGCCTGCCCCGTGTCGAAGCCAGGTCGGAAGGCTATGAGCTGGTCGCCAGCCTAGAGGCTGGCCAGCTCGTCATCCTGGTCGATCGCTACGAAACCAACGAGCCCGTGCTCGGCGCCCGGCTGGAGGTCGAGTCGGGCGCGCACAAGGCCGTGGCCGCCTTCCGCCCGGACAGTGGCGACTACGCCGCAACCGATGCGGCACTGCTCGAGGCGCTCGCCGCGCCGGGCGAGCATGCCCTCGTCTTCACGCTGGCCAGCGACAACGACGCCGACCTGCTGGACGGCACGCTGGTCACCGGGCCGCTTGCCGGCGCCGCCCGTGCGGGAGGCGGTCAGGGCGCCGACGACCACGGCCATGCGCATGGCCATGAGTTCGAGCGCGCAGCCCTGATCGGTGGTGGCGTTCTCGTACTCGGTGCGCTCGCGGCTGCCGCCTGGCGGCGCCGGCGCACCACGAAACTCGCCACGGAGGTGAAGTGATGAACGTCATCGCTCCCCTTCATTGGCCACGCGCTGCCGCCTGGCTCGCGGTGGCGGCCTTGCCGGCCTGGATCCTGTTCACGCCGGCCGTCCACGCGGCGCCGGGCGCGCATGGTCCCAACGGCGAACACCTGGACGCGCCCGCTGCCACGGCCAGCCCATCCGGGCTGGCGCGCTTGCCCGACGGCAGCGTCAATGTGCCGAAGGCCGCGCAACGCCGCATGGCGATCCGCACGCTGCTGGCGGCGGAGTCCGAGGCTGCGGCCACGGTCGAGCTGCCTGGACGGGTGATCGCCGACCCCAACGCCAGCGGCCGCGTGCAGACCGTGCATGGCGGCCGCATCGAGCCCGGCCCCAGGGGGCTGCCGCTCGTCGGGCAGCGGGTGGCGCAGGGCGAGTTGCTGGCCCATGTTCGCCATCACGCCGACCCCTATGCCCAGGCGGGCCAGAAGGCCCAGCTGGCCGAGTTGCGCGCGCAGCGCCAGATCGCCGAGCAGCGCGTCCGGCGCCTCGAAGGCCTCGAGGGGACGGTGCCACGCAAGGACATCGACGCCGCGCGCACCGAAGCCCGCATGCTCGCCGAGCGCGAGCGCAGCATCGGCGCCAGCCTGGAGGCGCGCGAGTCACTGGTCGCGTCGGTCTCCGGCGTGATCGCTCGCGCCGACGTCACGGTCGGCCAGGTCGTCGCACCGAACGACGTGCTGTTCGACGTGGTCGACCCGTCGCGCATGCTGGTCGAGGCCGTTACCGCCGATCCGGCGCTGGCCGCCAGCGTGGGTGCGGCGTCGCTGCAGGGCGTGCCCGAGGCGAGGCTGCAGTTCGTCGGCGGCGCGCAGATGCTGCGCGACGGTGTGCTGCCGCTGATCTTCACCGTGGCACCGGGTGCGCCACTCCCGCTGGCGATCGGCCAGCCGGTGACCGTGATCGCGCAGTCGAACCAGCGCGTCAAGGGCATCGTGCTGCCGGCCCAGGCCGTGGTGCGCAACGCGACCAACGAGCCGATCGTCTGGATCAAGTCGGGGGCCGAGCGCTTCATCGCGCAGCCCGTCCGGCTCCAGCCGCTGGATGCGAGCACGGTGGTGATCACCCAGGGCCTCGGTGCGGACAACCGCGTCGTCGTCCAGGGCGCACCGCTGATCGCCCAGATCCGCTGAACGGGAGTCCACCCTCATGTTCAACTGGATCGTTCGCTACAGCCTGCACAACCGGCTGTTCGTGCTTGCCGTGGCCGCGCTGCTGATGGTCTACGGCGCGATGACCGCCTGGCGCACGCCGGTCGACGTCTTCCCCGACCTCAACAAACCCCTGGTCACGGTGCTGACCGAGGCGGGCGGGATGGCGCCCGAGGAGGTCGAGCAACTGATCACCTTCCCGCTCGAGACCGCACTCAACGGCATGCCCGGCGTCACCCGCGTACGCAGCACCTCGGGCGTGGGTCTGTCCATCCTCTACGCCGAGTTCGATTGGGGCACCGACATCTACCGCAACCGCCAGCTGGTGGCCGAACGGCTGGCACTGGTGCGCGAGCAGTTGCCCGGCGACATCACGCCCGTCATGGGCCCTGTGTCGTCGATCATGGGCGAGGTCATGCTGATCGCGCTGCCGCTGGGCGCCGGTGACGGCCAGACGCCAGCGGTCAGCCCGATGGCTGCGCGCGAGTATGCCGACTTCGTGCTGCGCCCGCGCCTGCTGTCGATTCCCGGTGTGTCGCAGGTGATCCCGATCGGGGGCGAGGTGCGCACACTGCGCGTGGCGCCCGACACGGCTCGCATGGCGCAGTTCGACGTGTCGCTCAACCAGCTCGAGAAGGCGCTCGAGGGCTACGCCGGGAACGCGGGTGGTGGCTTCATCGATCTCAACAGTCGCGAGTACCTGATCCGTCACCTGGGGCGCAGCAACCGCATCGAGGACCTGGCCGGCATCGCGGTGGCCTGGAAGGACGGGCGTTCCATCCTGCTCGAGCAGGTGGCAGCCGTTTCGTTCGCGCCCGGGCTCAAGCGCGGCGACGCGGGCTACGGCGGTTTGCCGGCGGTCGTGATCAGCGTGCAGAAGCAGCCGCAGGCCGACACGGTGGCGCTCTCAGCGCAGATCGAGTCGGCGCTGGCCGAGCTCAGGCCCGGCCTGCCCGCAGGCCTCGCCGCGCCCAGGGTGCTCTTCCGTCAGGCCGACTTCATCCAGGCCTCGATCGGCAACGTGGCCGAGGCGCTGCGCGACGGGGCCATCATGGTGGCGATCGTGCTCTTCGCCTTCCTGCTGTCGGCGCGCACCACGGTGATCTCGCTGACCGCGATCCCGCTGTCGCTCGCGGTCACGGCATTGGTGTTCCAGTGGCTCGGGCAGTCGATCAACGTGATGACGCTGGGCGGGCTGGCGATCGCGATCGGTGAGCTGGTCGACGACGCGGTGGTCGATGTCGAGAACATCCTGCGGCGACTGAAGCAGAACCGCGCCGCGCAAGACCGGCTGCCCGTTCTCGAGGTCGTCCGCAGCGCCAGCGTCGAGGTGCGCTCGGGCATCGTCTATGCGACGGTGATCGTCGTGCTGGTCTTCGTGCCCCTGTTCGCGCTGCCGGGCATCGAGGGACGGCTGTTCACGCCGCTGGGCATCGCCTACATCGTGTCGATCGGCGCGTCGATGCTGGTATCGATGACCGTCACGCCGGTGATGTGCTACTACATGCTGCCGACGATGAAACGCCTCGATCACGGCGACAGCCCGCTCGTCGCCTGGCTCAAGCGCCAGGACACGAAGCTGCTGCACTGGTCCTTCGGGCGCGCGAAGCTCTTGATCGTGGTGGCGATGCTGGCGGTGGCGGGCGCGGCCGCGACGGTGCCGTTCTTCCCGCGCGCCTTCCTGCCGGCCTTCAACGAGGGTTCGCTGGTACTGGGCCTGGTGATGCAGCCCGGCACCTCGCTGGCCGAAGCCAACCGGATGGGGCGTGAGGCCGAACTGCTGATCGGCCAGGTTCCCGAGGTGACCCAGGTCGGCCGCCGCACCGGCCGTGCCGAGCTCGACGAGCATGCCGAAGGCGTGCACTCGGCCGAGATCGACGTGGACCTCAAGCGCAGCGGGCGCGACCGCGAGGCCATCATGGCCGACATCCGGGACCGGCTCTCGGTGCTGCCGGCGCAGGTGGCCATCGGCCAACCGATCAGCCACCGCCTCGATCACCTGCTGTCGGGCGTGCGCGCCCAGGTGGCCGTGAAGATATTCGGCGACGACATCGACACGCTGCGCGGCCTGGCCGAACAGATGCGATCCGGGCTGAGCGGGGTGCCCGGCCTGGTCGACCTGACGGTCGAAAAGCAGGTGCTGATTCCGCAGATCACCGTGCGGCTGGACCATCGCAAGGCCGCCCAGCTCGGGCTGTCGCCCGGCGAGGCGATCCGCGTGCTGCAGGCGCTGACCGATGGCGCTCACGGCGCGCAGATCGTGGACGGTCCGCGCCGCTACGAGCTGGTGCTGCGTCTGCCCGATGAGCGGCGCGGCCCGCAGGATCTGGCGCGGATGCTGATCGACACCCCTGCCGGCCGCGTGCCGGTGTCGGCCATCGCCAGCGTCGAGGAGACCGATGGGCCCAACCAGGTCGGACGCGAGAACGGTCGTCGCCGCATCGTCGTCTATGGCAACACCGATGGCAGCAACATGAGCGAGGTGATCGCTGCCGTGCGCGGCGTGATCGCCGGGCAGGCGTTGCCCACCGGCTACTTCATCAGTCTGGAAGGTCAGTTCCAGGCCCAGGAGCAGGCCACGCGCCTGATCGCGGGCCTGTCGGTGGTGTCGCTGGTGATGATCTTTCTGGTGCTGTACTCGCGCTACCAGTCGGCGGTGCTGGCCGGCATCGTGATGGCGAACATCCCGCTGGCCCTGATCGGCTCTGTGCTGGCGATGTGGATCGCCGGGGTACAACTGTCGGTGGCGTCGATGGTGGGCTTCATCACGCTGGCGGGTATCTCCACGCGCAACGGCATCCTCAAGATCAGTCACTACATCAACCTGTGCAAGTTCGAAGGCGAGACTTTCAGCCAGGCCATGATCGTGCGCGGCTCGCTCGAGCGGCTGACGCCGGTGCTGATGACGGCCCTGGTTGCAGCCTTCGCACTGACGCCGCTGCTGCTGGCCGCCGATGCCCCGGGCAAGGAGATCCTGCACCCGGTCGCGGTCGTGATCTTCGGTGGCTTGGTCAGCTCGACGCTGCTCGATACCCTGCTTACCCCGGTCATGTATTGGATGTTCGGTCGCAAGCCGACCGAGCGGCTGCTCGGCGAGGATGCGCAAACGCCGGCAGTGGCCGACGCGCGCGAGGCTTTCTGAGCACGCGCTCGTTAAAGAACCAGGCACTCGCGGTGCCGCCTGCGCCAAGCGCACCGCGTTTCCAAGGAGAGATCACCCATGATCACCAAGTTCCTCGCAGCTGCCATCCTGGCCTGCTCCACCCTTGCATCCGCCCCGGCACTCGCGCATGGCGGTGCCGCCCCCAAGCACGGCGGCGTCGTGCAGACCGCAAGCGACCTGTCGTTCGAACTCGTTGCCGGCGAGGGGGCTGCCATGCTGTATGTCGAGGATCACGGCAAGCCCATGGTCCCGACCGGCATGAGCGGCAAGCTGACTGTGCTCAACGGCACCGAGAAATCGGAAGCCCCGCTGGTCGTGAGCGGCGACAAGCTCGAAGCCAGGGGCGTCACGATCGCCAAGGGGGCAAAGGTGGTGGCCGCAATCAACACCGCCGACCAGAAGGCCATTACCGTGCGTTTCACCGTGCGCTGAGCGCTCAGCGCGCCGGCAGTCGCAGCGGAGGGGGGCGGCGGCGACACCCCCACCGCTGGGGAGTCGCGCAGCGCCCAGACGCCTTGCCGGCCAACGGGCTGGCGGCGCGTCAAGCGCAGGCCAGTGCATGAGTTTGACCGGCCCGCAGAGTGACGCGGTAAAATCCCACTCATCCATCTGCCTGCGGCCGCAATTCGAATGAAGGATCACAAGTGAGCGACCCGAAGCAGAAGCACTGGCACCATCTGACCGGCGAACAGGTGCTGAGACTGCTTGCCACGAATGGGCAGACAGGCCTGGATCGGGTTGCGGTAGAAGAGCGACAACATCAACATGGACCAAACTCGCTGGCCAGGCGAGTTGGCGATGGACCCTTGTTGAGGTTTCTGCTGCAGTTCAATCAGGCGCTGGTCTACATTCTGCTTATTGCAGTGATCATCAAGCTCTCTTTGGGGGCCTTCGTCGATGCAGCGGTGATCTTCGGCGTGGTGCTGCTCAACTCGATCATCGGATTCGTGCAGGAGGGTAAGGCGCTCAATGCGCTCGAGGCGCTGTCGCGCACCTTGAAGATGGAGACCACCGTATTGCGGGCCGGAGAAAAGCAGCGCATCGACGCAGCCGGGCTCGTACCAGGTGACATCGTCCTTCTCGCCTCCGGCGATAAGGTGCCCGCAGACCTGTTTCTGTTGCGCAGCCGCAGCCTGCAAATCGATGAGTCGGCTCTGACTGGTGAATCAGTGCCGGTGGACAAGTTCCCTGGCATTCTGGAACTCGAGACGCCACTCGCCGACCGCACGAACCTGGCATATTCCTCAACCCTGGTCACTTACGGTACAGGGGTCGGCGTCGTTGTCGCCACCGGGGACAGCACCGAGATCGGCCGCATTTCGGAGCTCATAGCCAGCGCCGAGGTAATCGCCACACCGCTGACGCGCAAGATCGCCCACTTCAGCAGGCTGCTACTCTACGCGATCCTGGGGCTGGCTGGCCTGACCTTTGCCGTGGGCCTGTGGCATGGGCAGTATTGGGTGGACCTCTTCATGGCCGCCGTTGCCTTGTCGGTTGCGATGATCCCGGAGGGGCTGCCCGCAGTGCTCACCATCACACTTGCCATTGGCGTAGCGCGCATGGCAAAACGCAACGCGATCATCCGTCGCCTGCCTGCGGTCGAGACGCTCGGCAGCACTACCGTGGTGTGCTCGGACAAGACAGGAACAATTACTCGCAATGAGATGACGGTCCAGCGACTCTGGGTCGACGGACAGTCGTTCGAGCTCAGCGGCATCGGCTACGCGCCGGAGGGCGAGTTGCGACTTGATGGCGAGCGTCACTCAGCCGCCGAGCACGGGGTTGTGCGCGAGTTGCTGCGTGCCGGCCTCCTCTGTAATGACGCGGTGCTCAAGCGTGACGGTGATGCCTGGCGAATCGAGGGTGACCCCACCGAGGGGGCGCTGCTGGTCGCGGCCAGCAAGGCCGGTCTCGATGCTAGGACCGAAAACGCTCGTGCCGCCAGGCTGGAGACGATTCCGTTCGAATCGCAACATCAATACATGGTCACCCTGCACGGCGGCGACAACCCGGTCGTCTATCTCAAGGGGTCGGTTGAAAAGATCCTCGAGCGTTGCACGGTCATGCTCGGAGTAGACGGTTCGGTGGGCGCGCTCGACGCTGATGAGGTCCTTCGTCAGGTCAATGCAATGGCCGGTCACGGACTACGGGTGCTGGCGTTTGCCCGGATGGCCGTAGCGCGCGGGACTACCGACATCGATCATCAGGATGTCTGCGACGGCCTCACCTTTCTGGGTCTGCAGGGCATGATCGATCCGCCACGCGAGGAGGCGATCCACGCAGTGCGAGCCTGCCAGGAAGCGGGGATCAAGGTCAAGATGATCACGGGCGATCACGCCGCGACCGCCGCTGCCATTGCCGGCCAGATAGGCTTGTTGCACACCTCGGGACATGCGGGGGTACTCACTGGGCGCGCGCTCGAAGAGATCCCTGATGCCGACTTGATCGACGTTGCCGCGCACACGGCGGTGTTTGCACGCGTGACGCCCGAACAGAAGCTGCGCTTGGTCGAGGCCTTGCAGGCACGCGGGGAGGTGGTCGCGATGACCGGCGATGGCGTAAACGACGCGCCGGCGCTGCGAAGGGCCGACATTGGTGTCGCGATGGGCATCACCGGCACGGATGTCTCGAAGGAGGCCGCGGACATGGTGCTCACCGATGACAATTTCGCCACCATCGAAGCTGCTGTAGAAGAGGGCCGCGGCGTATTCGACAACCTGATCAAGTTCATCACCTGGATCTTGCCGACCAACGCCGGTCAGGGACTGGTGATCATCGCTGCGGTGATGGCGGCGCAGCCGCTGCCGGTGCTGCCGGTTCAGGCGCTGTGGATCAACATGACCACGGCCGTGCTACTTGGCCTCACCCTGGCTTTCGAGCCACGGGAGCGGGACATAATGAGTCGCCCGCCAAGGTTGTCCGCGGCACCGATCCTCAACGGCGAATTGATCAAACGCATCCTGCTGGTCGGCCTGCTGCTTCTCGTGGGTAGCTTCGGCCTGTTCGAATGGGCGTTGTATAGCGGGCGCAGCGAGCAGGAGGCGAGGACGATCGCAGTGAACGTCTTCGCGGTCGGGCAATCATTCTATCTGCTCAACTGCCGTTCGCTGCGGTACTCCATGTTCCGTCTCGGGCTGTTCAGTAATCCTTGGATCTGGGCAGGCATCGGGGCGATGATGGCTGTGCAGTTGCTGTTCACCTATATTCCGCTGATGAACAAGCTTTTCCACACGGCGCCGATCGGCTGGATCGACTGGGGGCTGATCGTTGCCGTCGGCCTCGCCATTTATCTGGTGATCGAAGGCGAGAAGGCTTGGAGAAGACGTGGCGCAAGCAGCACGGTAACGCACTGAAACCGGCGGCTCGCGCGGGCCGGCCGAGTAACGGTGCGCACCCCCTTGGAATCAAGTTATTTCACGCAGGCGTAGATGAATACAAGCAACGAGAAGGGCGTTAAGCAAGAGACCATGGGGGGCACGATCCCTTTACTGAACTGGATCATCGGGCGGGTTGCCCGCGTGCTGGCGGTAATCATGGTTCTGGTGATCATCTGGGGAGTCGCCGACGTTCTTTATGTCTTGTATCAGAGGTTGATGTCGCCGCCATTCATGCTGCTCGAGATCAAGGACATACTGGCGACCTTCGGGGCCTTCATGGCGGTTCTGATAGCGATAGAGATCTATCACAACATCATCCTTTACGCCGAGAGTGACAAAAGCCACCACCTTGCGGTGGAGATCGTGCTTGGAACTGCGCTGATGGCGATCTCACGCAAGGTGATCATTCTCGACTTCAACGACGTCGAACCCAGCTATCTCTACGGTACCGCGGCGATCACATTCGCCCTCGCAGTTGGCTACTACCTGATCGTGATCAGACCGAGAAAGCACAAAGTAGTCTGCGGAGAAGGGTGACGCATGCCAATCGATAGCCTCGAGCGCCTCTTCATTGCCATTCCTGGTCAATGGGAGAGGGCGATCGCAACCGTCCTTATGGTTTTGGTGGGCGCCACGCTGACACATCTTTGGGCTCGCTACCTGGCGCGCGGAGAGGTCATCTCCAACGAGAAGCGTCGGGTTCACCTGGTGTGGGTCCGCAACACCATCTGGTTTGTCGTATTGTTCGTGATCATTTCGGTCTGGGCGTCAACGATCGCGGGCTTTGCCTTGTCACTCGCTGCGGTCGCGGGTGCTATGCTGATCGTCAGCAAGGAACTGCTGATGTGTGTGCTCGGCTACCTCTATCTGACACTGGTCCGGCCTTTCAAGGTAGGAGACCTTATTGAATCCAGCCTGTTCAGCGGCCGAGTCGTCGATATCGACATGTTCGCGACCACCTTGGCCGAGTATGGCCATGCAGGGCAAGTCACGGGGAAGGTTGTCGAGTTTCCCAACGGCCTGCTGCTGACCACACCGGTCAAGAATGTATCGCCCACCGGCGAATACGTGCTGCACCTGATGAGGGTTCCCGTTCCGGCTGCGATGGTGTGCGACCTTGTCAGCATCGAAGACACCGCTAGAACGGCTGCAGAACTTGCGACCCGTGAATGGCAGGAGCAGGCTGAAGCGCACTTCCGTAAACTCGCGAACGAGGACTTCATCTCCTACTCGTCAGGCCGGATCAAGGTGCTCTGGGATTTTGTTGATCCTGAGCATCTCATGCTCATCATCCGTATAACCTGCCCGGTCGCAATGCGACTGAAGGTCGAACAGTCGGTGTTCAGAGCGATCTGGCTCGAAGTCAGTCGGCAACGTTCTGATTTAGGGGCAACTGGATGGGCTGCGCCGAGCTTGATGACTGATAACTAGACCACCAGCACGTCGCAGGGGGCGTAATAGGCAAGAAAGCGCGGAACGCTCCCGATCAAGGACTCGCGAATACGGCCTCCCCCGTGTCTGCCAACAACGATCACGTCCGCGCCGAGTGCGCGAGCCGCATCTGGCACGACCGTATTGGGTTTTCCGTGTGAGAGTTCGCTCTCAATGTCGATCCCGACCAGCTCCGGGTCAGCAAGGAGGGCATCGAGGTTGCGCTGGGCAACAAGGAACTCCCTTTCCGCCAGACGCTTGATTTCGGTTTCTGGGAAGCGCTTGTTCCGCAACTTGGCCTCGAATGGCGCAGCGTAGGCATGAAGCAACTTGACCCCGGCGTGCTTCGCCACGATCAAGGCCGCGCGCAACACCGCCTCTGAGCGTGGGCCCAGGTCCACCGCAGCCAATGCACGACGATAGTCTCCTTCGACCGCCCTGCGCGTGACCAGTACCGGACACGAGGCCTTGTTCAGAATGTGCGCTGCTGTACCGCCGAGCAGGAACTGTTGTAACAGACCGCTGCCGTGCGCTCCGATCACCCAAAGGTCTGGGCGAAAGATGTCAGAAGTCTCCGCCAGCACACGACGCGCGGAGCCGGTCAAGATCTCACCGCGAGCACGAGTCGCACCGCAACTTTGCGCCGCTTTGATCTGCGCAGCGAGATTTTCCTCGGCTAGGGCACGCATCCGATCCTGAAGGTCGTGTTCGCCGGCAAAGACGGCGTCAAACGCACTCTGCCGGGGGAGCGCGTGGGTCACCAGCAATTCCGCATCCTCGCGTGCTGCGATGATCGCTGCTCGACGCACTGCTTCGTTACCCAGCTCAGAAAAATCGGTTGCTGCGTGGATCCGTTTTATCGCACTCATCATGATCCCCCCCCCATGAATGCTGTTGTCTGGACAACCCCGTCTCCGAACATTCGGTGCCGATGGGGCATGGTCAGAACTTGTCGAGGCGAATGACCTCTACGTCCTGCACGAATGCGACCATCGCGTAGTTGGCATAATAGTGTTTGTGCAGGAACTCGAGCACGCGTTCGGCAAGTTCGCGAGTGCAAATGACTTCGATTCGGATGTTCGCGGTCTCCCCCCAAGCAGCATCACGCACGCCGCGGTTGCCTTTGCCGCGGGCGTCAGAAATGGTGTAGCCACGAACGCCCAAGCGATCTAGCTCGCGCAGCAAGGGCTGTTCAAGCGTCGCTTCGGTGATCACGGTAAACAGAACGCGTTTTTCGGTTGCCAGAATCACAGGTTAGCTCCATCTGGTTGCGCGGCCTGCCGATCACAGGGGGAGCGGCCGGTCGCAATATGTGGTGGCACAAGCTTCAACTCATCCGGGTGTTTCGCTGCGCACCAGGACGTGAGAGGTCTGCGGTGGTCAGTGTTACTCCAATCCTTCCGTCTTCGAGGCGCTCTATCGCGAACTCAATTTTCTCGTCATCCTTCGTGAATACATGCCTTTCCGCTTCCATTGACGCCGAGAGCACCTCTTGAGTGAAACCTTGCCCGACAAAGCCGGTGCGGTAATGATCAAGTACGGACGCATGGACTGCACGGCCTTCGTAGCGCACTGTAATGCGCGCACCTTCGCGTTGCCACTCTGTGCGGACGAGACCGGGAAAGCGGATCACCGGGCCGATATCGCTCCCCGACACGTCAAGCGCTGGTGTAACGGTGGCGCCGGGGATCACCTCACGCAGGGTCTCGCCGATCCGCGGTGACACCTGCTCGACCTGAGCCGTGACCGACCGCGCAAGCTCCGGGGCGGACCCTATCAGTGGCTGTACCGTTCCCCACATCCAGCCCAAGAGCGCGATTCCCGCCCAGATCAGGAGGGCGAAGACGATCAATCCCCCGCCGGCGAAGCCCATGAACAACCCGCGTCGCCTTCGGAGCAAGCCGGATGCACCGCTTTGAAGCAGTTCAAGCCAGAGCATCTTTTGCATTATCGATCCCCAATCGTCAGTCAGAATCCCCAACCACGAGCGACTCGCGGTCGCGGCGTGCCACGCCCGCGTGCTCACGTAGCTGGGCGAGCCTGCGGTCCAACAGTCGGCCAATGCGCTCTGATGCGCGGTCAATGGCGACGTAGATGTCATCCTGCACGTCCTCGACGATCAGGTCTGCTGCACCTTTCATTCGTACTTCAATCGCGCAACTCTTGTCTACGCCTCCACGCAAACCATTCACATCTGTGAGGCGTACCGATGTGCGCGATACAACATCTTGGCCGTGATTCAACGCGTACGCCAGACGCCGAGTCACATGCGCGCGCAGCGCTTCGGTCAGGGAGAAGTCTTTGGCATGGATCTGAATGTTCATGAAGCCTCCGTCAGGTAAATTGTCAGAGCAAGTGTGAGGCCTGCAAATAATCGCGACAAGCAGATAAAGATCTGGCTTATCATCGAAAAAATCTACGATCTAGAATATGGCATAAGAGTGCTTAACTACAAACATCTTCATTATTTTCAGTGCGTTGCGCGCGCTGGAAGTGTCGTTCGTGCCGCCGAGCGCTTACATTTGACTCCGCAGACACTTTCCGGGCAGCTTTCGCAGTTCGAGGCGCGTCTCGGGATTACCCTGTTTAATCGGGTTGGGCGCCGCTTAGAACTGACGAAGACGGGGCGTCTCGCCCTGTCTTATGCGGAGGAGATTTTTCAGGCTGGCAGTGAACTCGAAGATTTGCTCAAGGGTGGTGCGGAGGAGCGTTTCATCACCTTTCGGGTGGGTATTTCTGATGTGGTGCCGAAGTTCGCGGCTTACCGCTTCCTGTCTCCGGTGTTGTCGCTGCCGGAGCCAGTCCGACTCGTGTGCGAGGAGGATCGGCTCGATCGCTTGCTGGCCGAGTTGGCGATTCATCGTCTCGATATCGTGCTGGCCGACCGTCCGATGCCTCCGGGAACGGAGATTCGGGGCTTCAGTCACCCGCTCGGTGAGTCGGGGGTCGCCTTCCTCGCCGCACCCGCCCTTGCGGCGGAACTTGCCCCAGGCTTTCCGAAAAGCCTCGATGGCGCGCCTCTGTTGCTTCCGGGGCGGGACAGCGCGCTTCACGTGGCCTTGCCACGCTGGCTCGAGCGGCAAGGGCTTCGCGTTCATGTCGTCGGCGAGTTCGCTGACAGCGCCTTGATGAAGGCCTTTGGAGAGGCTGGTGCAGGGGTTTTCCCTGTGCCTGCTTCCGGCGTCGCCGATGTGATTGAGCACTATCGCCTTGATTACGTCGGCGAGACGGCCGAGATTCGCGAGCGCTTCTTTCTGATCTCCGCCGAACGGCGCCTGTCGCATCCCGCGGCGCGGGCGGTAAGCGAATACGCGCGCTCGGTGTTCCCCCCGGCCGCCCGATGATCCACTTTGGCCAGGGGTCGTGCCTTCGTCCCCAAGCCGCTCGGATTCGTGAAGGCATTTTTCGCGCAGCCCGAAGCTCGGAATGGTGCAGTGCATTGGGCGACGCCAGGATGACGACGGCGCTGCTGGATCGGCCGTGTGGCTCGGAAGGACCTCGACTGCGATCGGGCCCCGTCACTCGCACACAATAGGCCAATGACCATCTGCGGGTTATCGCGCTTACCGTCGCGAAAATTCTCCTGCGGCAGCCAACGGGCAACAGCGCGGGGTCAGCCAGATAGCGGGTCCGCTCGCGAGGGAACGGGTTCGTCGGGATAGAGATGGATCTCGATCGTCGAATGGGCGATTTCCTCGTGCACCGACAAACGGCGCCGCACGCGCTCTGGCGTGAGCGTCGGGTCGCGAGTCACCACCGACAGCGCACACGAATACGACTGCTTGCCGACCCGCCAGACGTGCAGGTCGACGAGCCGGGTATCGCCTGAAGCGCTCGCGCCCTCGACGACGTCACGGATCTCGTCGACCACCGGGTGATCCATCTCGCGGTCGAGCAGCACCTTGCTGGTGGCGATGATCAGGCCTTTGGCCCAGATGGCGACCAGCACCGCACCGACGATCCCCATGGCCGGATCCAGCCATCCCCAGCCGTACATCCAGCCGCCGAGCAGGGCGACGATGGCCAGTATCGAAGTCGCCGCATCGGCGATGACATGAAGATAGGCGGATTTCAGGTTGAGATCGTGATGATCGTCGTGATCATGTGCGTGGTCCTGACCCTGGTCGTGCGAATGACCGTGATCGTGATGGTGCGCCTTGCCGAGAATCAGTGCGCACACCACATTCACCGCCAGCCCGAGGATGGCGACCAGGATCGCCTCGCGGTACTGGATGGGTTGCGGCGAGAAGATGCGCTCTACCGACCCGACCACCATCATCACCGCGACGCCGAGCAGGAAGATGGCGCTTGCGAAGCCGCCCAGGATCTCGATCTTCCAGGTGCCGAACGCGAAGCGTGGATCGGTCGCGTAACGCCGGGCGGCAGCGTAGGCCAGCGCGGAGGCGCCGATCGCGAAGGCGTGCGAACTCATGTGCCAACCATCGGCCAGCAAGGCCATGGAGTTGAACCACCAGCCCGCACCGATCTCGATCACCATCGTCACCGCAGTGATCCACATCACGAGCCACGTACTGCGTTCGGCAGCAGCGTTGCCGTTATCGAAGACGTGCTCATGAGTCCAGTTGGACAGGTTCTCCAGATGCATGGCGGTTCTCATTTGATGTAGGTGCGCAGCACGGCGATCAGTTCCTCGGCCCCCAGCATCCGCGCTGCGTCGCTGGTGATCGCGGGGTCGGCGACGTGAGTGCGGACGTGCTCCTCGAGGACTTCCGCCATCAGTCCGTTGATGGCGCCGCGTACCGCAGCAATCTGGTGCAGGATCTCGGCGCACCCCTTCTCGGCCTGGAGCGCGCGCTCGAGCGCCTCCATCTGCCCGCTCATGCGGCGGACCCGCGCGAGCAGCTTCGATTTGTCACGAACGGTATGGCTCATGGCTTTTCGCTAAATACAATAGGGGGGTAGGGTATATCGCAGATGAAAGAGACGCAACCCGTCTGGGGCATGACTGAGCTCGACGCCCGTCGTTCGGTCCGTGCTGCGACAGGCTAGAGAGCTCCTTGGTCGTGTTTGCCCTCGCGGGACGCTGCCTCGGATCGCCGAAACGTACGCCACAGCATCAGGTCATAGGCGATCTTGAGCAGCCCGCAGGCCACCAGCGGTGTCGCAAGCCATCCGGCGTCGAAAAGCGCGCCACCGATCGCCGGGCTCGCCGCAGCCGCGAGACTCCTGGGCACGGCAGTGAAGCTTGCGGCCGCAGCGCGCTCCTGCGGTGTGACGACAGCCATGACGAAGGCCGAGCGCGTCGGCACGTCCATCTGCGACAGGGCGCTGCGCACGAACAGCAGCGCGAGCGCCGTCGGCAGGCTCTCGGCGAAGGCCGCCAGAATCAGGCAGACGCTCGACGGGATGTGGGTGAACACCATCGTGTTGATCAGGCCGATTTGCCGTGCCACCCAGGGCGCGGCCAGTTGCGAGGCCGCCGAGAGCAGCCCCGCCCAGAAAAAGAACTGGCCGGCGGCGGCGAGCGAGAGCTCGAAGCGTTCGAACAGCCAGAGCGCGAGCAAGGTATTGACGATCAAGCCGCCGGCGAAGGCGTCAACCGAGAACAGCGCCGCCAGCTTGATCACGACGCCGCGCGACGGCCCCAGGGCTGCGGGCGGTCCGGCCTGGTCTTGTCCGGATGAATCCGGCAATGCGCGATACAGGAAGAAGATCGCCACGCCGGCGAGCCCGTAGGCGACGAACATGAGGCGCAGCGCGTCGAGCTGGGATACGCCGGCCGTTGTCAGGACCTCGGGGAAAGCCGTCGCCAGCGAACCCAGGGCCGCACAGCACGCGCCAACGAAGGTGTAGCGTGCGAAGAGGAAGGTGCACGCCTCCCCCTGCGCCGAGGCCGCCAGCCGGGCATGCTCCAGCGGCAGGAACACGCTGACATCGCCGGAGCTGGGGTTCATCGTGCCGACGAAGGCGACGATCAGCAGCGGCCAGAATGCGCCAATGCCACCCATGCCACCGAGACCGGCCAGCACGAGGCCGGTCGCGGTCATCAGTCCGGCAGCAGCCAGCAACAAGCGGCGCTGGATGAAGCGATGGCCCCACTGTCCGATCGCCAGGGTCGCGAGCGCGGATCCGAGCAAGGTGGCCGAACTGATCAGCCCGACTTCCCACTTGCCGAGCCCGAGCGCGAGCAGATAGACCGGCAGCAGGATGGCGACGAAGCCGTCGGTGAACGCCCGCAGCGCCCGCCCGAGCAGCAACAGGCGCGCCTCGGGCGCGGCGCCGGCGGGGAGCAGCATCACTGTCTGTCCTCCAGCCTTGGGAAGTTGCTGAAGCCGTCAGCGCAGATAGGTGAAGACAAGGCCGATGGCGCCGCAGGCAGCGATCACCTTCATGATGTCCTGCTTGTACTTCCACAGCGCGATGAAGGCCGCCAAGGAGATCAGCGCGTAGAACCACTCGAAGCCACCGGCGAACGGCGCGGCTTCGGTTGCCCTCGGAAAGATGACGTGCCAGCCGAAGAACAGGGCCAGGTTGAGCACCACGCCCACCACGGCGGCGGTGATGCCGGTGAGCGGCGCAGTGAACTTCAGGTCGCCGTGGGTGGATTCCACCAGCGGGGCGCCTGCCAGGATGAACACGAAACTGGGGAGGAAGGTGAAGAAGGTGGCCACCGTGGCACCGGCCATGCCGGCGAGCGCCAGCGCATCCGCCCCGAAGATCTCCTTGGTCCAGGCGCCGACGAAGCCGACGAAGGACACCACCATGATCAGCGGCCCCGGCGTGGTCTCACCGAGCGCCAGGCCGTCGATCATCTGCGTGCCGGTCAGCCAGCCGTAGGTTTCCACGCCGCCCTGATAGACGTAGGGCAGCACGGCGTAGGCACCGCCGAAGGTCAGCAGCGCTGCCTTGGTGAAGAACTCGCCCATGTCGCGCAGCACGGGATCCTCCAGCATCGCCATGGCCCCGACCCAGAGTGCCAGGGCCGCAATCAGCAGCGTGACGAGGTAGGACCAGCGGAACCGGGTGTGGGCCATCGGCGGGGTGTCGTCGTCGATGAGCGCCGGGCCGTAGTCCTTGTCGCTGGCCCCGTGCCCGCCGCCCGCCCGGAACTTGTCCGGCATCACCCGGCCGCCGATGTAGCCCAGGATGCCGGCTACGAGCACGATGTAGGGGAAGGGGACGCCGAAGACAAAGATGGCGACGAAGGACGCTGCCGCCAGCGCCCAGAGCACATTGTTCTTCAAGGCCCGCGAGCCAATTCGCCAGGCGGCGAAGACGACGATGGCCACCACCGCCGGCTTGATGCCGTTGAACACCCCCTGCACGAAGGTCAGGTCGCCGAAAGCCAGATAGACGTAGGTGAGCGCCGCGAGGATGAAAAGCGAGGGCAGCACGAACAGGACGCCGGCGACGATGCCGCCCCAGGTGCGATGCAGCAGCCAGCCGATGTAGATGGCGAGCTGCTGCGCCTCGGGACCGGGCAGCAGCATGCAGTAGTTGAGCGCATGCAGGAAACGGTGCTCGGAAATCCAGCGCCGTTTTTCCACCAGCTCCTGGTGCATGATCGCGATCTGCCCGGCGGGGCCGCCGAAGCTGATGAAGCCGAGCGTGAGCCAGTAGAGGAAGGCCTCGCGGAAAGAGGGGTGGGCAGGTCGCGCCTGGGTTGGGGGCGAGGTGTTCACGTGGTCTTGTCCTTGTAGTTCTGCAGCAGCCAGTCGAAGATCTCGCACGCACGGCCGAGCAGCACGTCGTCGTCGGGCTCGGATGCCCGCAAGCCGGCGAGCAGCGCTTCGATGCCTGGCGCCTCCGGCACCGGCAGCCCGCCGGCGTCCAGGCAATGCACCAGCTCGCCCAGCCGCAGCAGCGCGGGCTCCGCCTCCAGCCCGAAGCTGGCCAGCAAGGTCTCGAATGTGACCCGGGCGCCCACGTGGCTGAACGTCGCGCCGTCGAAATCGAAGCCGAGCCAGTCGGCCTGGCAGTCGCGGGGACTCGCCAGCCAGACGATGCGGGCCTTCGGGTCGATGAAGCGGCGGATGAGCCAGGCCGTGGCCAGCCGGTCCACCCACGGACGTGCGCGCGTGGCCCAGATGCGGCCCTGATAGTCGGCGCGTGCGCGTCTTGGAATGTCGGCCTGGCGGGCAGTCGGTTCGTCGGGAGCCATGCGGCGGATGAGCGCATCGCGCAGATCGTCGAGCAGGCTCAGGGTCTGTCGCTGCGCCTCACCGGGGAAGAAGTCGATGCGTATCACCTGCTCGAAGCGGCGCACGAGCGCTTGGAGCTTGCGCGCGGCGACGGCGCCGTCGAGCGATGCCTGGATCCGCCCGAGGTCCTTGATATCCCCGGCGATGTTGGCGTACTCCTCGCCCCGGTCGAAGAGGGCGCGCAGCGCGTCTTCTCGTGCCTCGTCGCACCCCGACAGACGGTAAATCTCGCCGCTCCCCCCGGCCGCCACCGCTTGCCCGGCCACCTCGTCCAGCACCGCAGCGCTGTCGGCCGAGTCCGGTAGCAGATACACCCCGTCGCGCAGCGTCGCGCAGCCCAAGGCCTTGACCGAACGCCAGACCCGCATACGGTCGGTCGCGGCCTTGGTGGGCAGGCTGACGAAAAGGGCGAGATAGCTCAAAGGCAGACTTCCTGGGCTGAGCGGGGATGCCGTAGCGTCTGAACTGTAACCTGACGTTTGAACTACTACAAAGCGCTGTGTGCGATCCATCCCCGGCGTCCGAACGGGGTTGCGCTCACCCGCTGCTGCACGCTTTCACTGGCGCGCTGCTCTACATGTTCCCTACCGCGCGCGCACGCCCATGGCGTGGCCGAGGGCGACAAGGACTACATCCAGGAGATCTCGTGCACTCACCTGCAGCCCTTCACCGACCTTGGCGCCAAGCACATGGTCACCGGCTACGACCATCTGCTGTTCCTGGCAGGTGTGATCTTCATTCTCTACCAGCTCAAGGGCATCGCGCTCTACGTCAGCCTGTTCGCGGTCGGGCACTCGGTCACCATGGTTTATAGCGTCTGCGCCGGGTTGAACGTCAATGCCTACCCATGACGAACACCACCAGCACGAACTCGACTTCGCCTGGAACAGTAAAGAGCCACATGAACATCGGCACCGCCACGAGGCACTGGCCTACAGGCACCCGCACTTTCCGGACATCCACCACCGGCATTTACATTGATTGAACGAAGCACCAACTTCGCCTCCCGAATACCTCATGCGAGGCGGCGGCTTCACTCGGTTACTTGCCATTCGAACCACGAAGTGCCCAACGGCTGGTGTGGGTCGGCTCAAGACGGTCGCAGGTGGCCGACTATTCATAATCCTACATATTCGCCTGGCGAATCACTGTGGCCGCTGACTCGTAGTGAAATCGGCTACCGTGACACAGCGTGAGAGCCTACAGGTGGAAATGGCCTGCGGCCTCTGGCTGATAAAGCACTTTCCTAATCTGAATATGGCGGGTCCGGTTCGTCATGCGCCAGTCGAAGGCATCGCCCACCTTGTAGCCCAGGATCGCGGTACCAATGTCGGAGCAAACCGACAACTTCCCGGCGCTGTCATCCGCGTCCTCCGGGTAGACCAGCGCCACTTCGATTTCCTCGTCGTCCAGCTGCAGCAAAGTCCTTGAGTTCATCGTGACGACATTCTGCGGCACTTGACGCGGCTCGACGACGATGGCCCGCTCGATCTCGTGCTCGAGTTCGAAAACTGCCGAGGGATGCTCGAATACGAGCAGACTCGTGAGTCGTTCCTTGTCGAATTCGGTGATGTGGATGTCAGCGGCGTGATTCGCGGCGCCTTCTCGCAAGAGCCGGAGATAACGCTCGGCGCTCATGGCGAACGACTTCAGGGTAGGCGTCTGGCTTTCCAGCAAAAAGCCACAGTGCTCGAAAGCCTTCAGCGAGCGTGTGTTTTCCATGTGGATCTTGGCGATGAGCTTGTCGGCCCGCATTTCGAAGAACGCGAGTTTCATCCCTTCGCGGATGGCACTGGCGCCAAGCTTGCGCCCCCAGTTGTCGCGGTTGCCGATGACCAGCACCATTTCACAGTCCCGCCCGGTTTTGACGAGACGTACAAAACCCACAGGCACATCATGCCGATCGTAGGCCATGAAGAACCGACCGCCTTGATTGAACAGATGGGTCAGGACAGGCAGCTGAACACGTCCGATGACGTCTTCGATAAAGCGGGAAACATGGCGGGAATCGCTCAGGTAGCGGGTGACGCATTCGTCCTCCAGCCAGTCCATGAGAGTGAGCGCGTCGGCCCGAGTGATCTCGGGACACAGAGAAATGAAAGGCTTGGTCATCTTCACCACTTTGGCAGCGAGAATGAAAGCCTTTCATGGACACGGCCATGACGGTTCTTTCGGGGAGAGCCGCCATTTTAGGGTTCTCCGAGTGCGAAGTCGAGGCGACCCGCGTATGCCGCTTGAAGTAACCCCGTGACCAAGGGCCTTGGTCTCTGCTGACCCTACCCTTGTTCAGTCATCACTCACCCATCCCCCGCTCCCCCGCGAACTCCCCCGGCGTCGCCCCGAAATGCTCCCTGAAGCTCGCGATAAACGCCGACACCGAGTCGTAGCCGCAGGCGATGGCGACATCGGTGACGCGCTCGCCGGCTTCGAGCAGAGGTAAGGCGCTGATCAGGCGCAGGCGCTGGCGCCAAAGGCGGAAGTTCAAGCCGGTGTGCTCGCGGAAGAGCCGCGCCAGTGTGCGTTCGGAACACCCCAGGCGTTCCGCCCAGGTGGCCAGGCCTTCGCGTGAGTCGGGTTCGGCCTCGAGCGCTTCGCAGAGCTGGCGCAGGCGGGGTTCCCGCGGCAGCGGCAGCATCAGGCCCAGCGTGGGCGCTGCGGCCACCTGGTCGAGCAGGACGGCTGCGAGCCGGCCGCCCGGGCCGCGCTCGTCATACTCCGCGGGCAAGTCGCCGAAGTTGCGGATCAGCTCGCGCAGCAGCGGGCTCACGGCAAGCACGCGGCAGCCGCCCTGCGCAGCGGGCAAGGCGGCGGGCTCGATGTACAGGCTGCGGATCTCGGTGTTGGCCGAGCAACGCACCTGATGCGCAACGCCCGCAGGGATCCACACTGCGCGCTGCGGGGGCGCGATGAATCGCCCGCTGTCGGTACGCACGTCGAGCACGCCCGCCACCGCATACGCGAACTGGACCCAGGGATGGACGTGGCGATAGCCGAGCGCGCGATTGGCCACCGACTCGGCGTGGCCGAAGACCGATCGCGGCAGGACGACGAGCCCGGCAAGTTCTTCTGATGGAGGCGGCGGCATGTCTGGTCAGCGATATTGAAGAGCCGACTGGCGTTAGCTGGAAGTATCGCCCTTGGTTAGGCTCCCTCACAAGCGCGCCGCCGTCATGCCGAGCCCGCCCTCCACAGGCCTGTTTCCAGCCCGTTTTCTACCGCTTCTTACGCAGCTTCCCGCACCGCCATGAACCTTCTGCATCTGCTTTTCGACCGCTTCACGATCCTGCTCACTGCCGTCGTGGTGCTGGCCACCGTTGTGCCCGCGCAGGGCGCATTCGCCGTGTTCTTCGACTGGCTGACCCATGCGGGGATCGCGTTGCTGTTCTTCCTGCACGGCGCACGGCTTTCGCGCCGCGCCATCATCGACGGGGCGATGCACTGGCGCCTGCACCTGCTGGTGTTCGTGTGCACCTTCGCGATGTTCCCCTTGCTCGGCCTGGCACTCGGGCCCGTGCTGCGGCCGCTGCTGGGCGACGCGCTCTGGCTTGGCATGCTCTATCTGTGCCTGCTGCCGGGCACGGTGCAGTCGGCCATCGCCTTCACCTCGATCGCGCGCGGCAACATTCCGGCGGCCGTCTGCGCGGCGTCGGCCTCGAGCCTGGTGGGCATCGTGCTGACGCCGCTGCTGGCGGGCCTGGTGCTGGGCAGCACCGGGGCGGGCGTGCCGCTGGGGGAAGCCGTACTTAAGATCGGCCTGCAGTTGCTGCTGCCCTTCGCGGCCGGCCATGCCCTGCGGCCATGGATCGGCAGCTGGGTGATGCAGCAACAGCGCTGGCTGCGCCTTGTGGACCAGGGCTCGATCCTGCTCGTGGTGTACACGGCCTTCGGCGCGGCGGTGCTCGACGGGATCTGGCGCGTGGTGCCGGCCTGGGCACTGGCGCAGTTGGTGGTGTGCTGCGTGGTGCTGCTTGCGGTGGTGCTGGTCGCCACCACCTGGCTCGCGCGCACGCTCGGCTTCAGTGTCGAGGACGAGATCACGATCGTGTTCTGCGGCTCGAAGAAGAGCATGGCCACCGGGGTGCCGATGGCGCAGATCATCTTCAGCGGCGGGGCGGCAGGCCTCGCCATCCTGCCCTTGATGGTGTTCCACCAGATCCAGTTGATGGTGTGCGCCGTGATGGCGAGGCGATACGCCGAGCGCGACCAGTCGGCCGCCGTGGAGCAGCGCGCCCCGCACTGAGGGCCGAGGCCGCGCCGCGCTTCTGACTCGGGCGCGGCCTCGTCAGTGCTGATCGCCGGTATTGGCCGCGGCGAGGAATGCCGGCCGCTCGCCACCGCCATGCAGCAGCAGGTTGGTGCCGGCGAAGTAGGCCGCCATCGGCGAGCCGGCATACAGGCAGGCGTTGGCGATGTCGTCCGGCGTGGCCATGCGGCCGGCAGGGATGGTGGCGCCCACCGCGGCGATGCCTGCGTCGTCGCCGTAGTGCAGGTGCGACTGCTCGGTCTGCACCAGCCCCGGGCTGACCGCGAGCACGCGCACCTTGGGCGCCCACTCCACCGCCAGTGACGATGCCAGCGACAGCACGCCGGCCTTGGCCGCGCCATACGCAGCGGTGCCCGGCGAAGGGCGCGAGGCGGCGACGCTGCCGATGAAGATGATGACGCCGCCTTCGGCCTGCTCCTGCATCAGCGCATTGGCTTGCTGGGCGACGTTGAGCGGGGCGATCAGGTTGAGGCGGATGATGCCTTCGTGAAAGCGCGGCGAGGCCTTGTCGGCAAGCGCGAAGGGCGCGCCGCCGGCGTTGTTGACCACCACGTCGAGGCGGCCGAAGCGCTCGCGAATGGTGGCGAACAGCGCCTGCAGCGACTCGATGTCGCGCACGTCGGCGGGGATGAAGTCGGCGCGGGCGCCGCCCGCCTCGGGCAGGGCCTCGGGCGCGTTGCGACCACACACGACCACCGCCGCCCCGGCGGCGAGAAACCCGCGCGCAATGCCCGCGCCGATGCCCTTGGTGCCGCCGGTCACGAGCACGACCTTGCCGTGGTAGCCGAGCGCTGCGGCGCCGGTGGAAGCCTGTGTGTTCATGCGTTTCTCCGCAATGGTTGGATGCCTGCGAGTCTAGGTGCGGCCCCCGTGGCATTCGTCGTCTGAACGGACGATGAGCCGCTTGCGCCGAGGGCGGAACATGCATCCCATCCCCTTCCCCGGTCGCCGCACCCGCACGGGCCGTCGCACCGGGAGCGTCCCCTGGAGGCTCCATGACCACAGACCCGACACCGCCGTCCGACCCGGCCTCGCCCCTGCTGCTCGAACGCCTCGACGGCGGCGTTGCCGTGCTGCGCCTGAACCGGCCGCAGGCGACCAACGCCCTGTCTCTCGAACTTCAGGCCCTGCTGTCGCAGCGCTTCACCGAGCTGGCGACCGACGACACCGTGCGCTGCATCGTGCTCACCGGCGGCGACAAGGTGTTTGCAGCCGGTGGCGACATCACCAGCATGGCCGGCGCCGGCCCGATCGAAATCACCCAACGCCACACCGAACGCGTGTGGGGCCCCATCCAGCATTGCCCCAAGCCGGTGATCGCCGCAGTGTGCGGCTACGCCTACGGCGGCGGCTGCGAGCTGGCGATGCTGGCCGACATCATCGTCGCCGGCGAGGGCGCGCGCTTCTGCCAGCCCGAGATCCGCATCGGCATCATGCCCGGCATCGGCGGCACCCAGCGCCTGGTGCGCGCAGTCGGCAAGGCCAAGGCGATGCGCATGGCGCTCACCGGCAAGCCGATCAGCGCGCACGAGGCGTGGACCGCCGGCCTGGTGAGCGACCTTGTGGCCGACGACCAGGTGATCCCGACCGCGATCGAACTGGCGAGCGTCATCGCCGCCATGCCGCCACTCGCCGCCGAGCAGATCAAGGAGTGCATCCTGCTCGGCATGGATGCCCCGCTCGAGACCGCGCTGGCGATGGAACGCCGCGCCAACGCGCTGCTGTTTGCCTCGCGCGACCAGAAGGAAGGCATGCAGGCCTTCATCGACAAGCGGCCACCGCGCTTCGAAGGCCGCTGAAAGCCTGTCTCCACACACTCCACCCGAACCAGAGGAAGCACGATGTCCGACTCACCGATGACCCCGGCCCTTTTCAGACTCGATGGCTGCGTTGCCATCGTTACCGGCGCCGGCCGCGGCATGGGCCGCGGCGTGGCCGAGACCCTGGCCCGCCAGGGCGCCACCGTGGCGATCAATGACTTCTTCCCCGAGCGCGCCGAGGCCGCAGCCGCCGAGCTGCGCGCCACCGGGCTCAAGGCCCTGGCCGCGCCCGCCGACGTCACCGATTACGACGCCGTGCAGAAGATGGTCGCCGCCGTGCGCGAGCAGGCCGGCATCGTGGACGTCTACGTCTCCAATGCCGGCGTACCTACCACCGGCATGGGCTACGGCAAGTTCCTCGAGTCGAAACCGGAGGATTGGGAACGCTTCGTCAAGCTCAACATGTACGGCCTGATGAACGGCTGCCACGCCGTGCTGCCCGGCATGATCGAGAAGAAGTGGGGCCGCATCGTCGCCATCACCTCCGAGTCCTGGCGTGCCGCGGTACCGATGGGCATCGCCGCCTACGCCGCATCCAAGGCCGGCGTGGTCGGCTTCGTGCGCCAGCTCGCTGCCGAGGTCGGACGCAAGGGCGTGAATGTGAATGCCCTGTCGCTGGGCACGATGAACAACTGGGAAGGCTCGGAGGAGCTGGCACGCAAGAACTGCATCATCCCGCGCGCCGGCTCGCCTGCCGATGTCGGCGCCGGCGTGGCTTACCTCGCTTCGCGCGAGGCCGAGTGGGTCACCGGCCAGATCGTGCCGCTGAACGGCGGCGGTATCACCGCCTGAGGCGGGTCGGCAGCCCAGCGGGGCAGCCGCCGAGTTTCGCGCCAGGCACCGCTAGTCTGGCCGCGAATTCTGGAGCATGCCCTCGATGATGCGGGCAGTGCTGAGCAGGCGCTTGACCGACTCGCGGGTGAACGCGTGGGTGCGCTCATCGATGCCCTCACGCAGTGCGTCCCAGAGCCCGTCCTCGGTTCGCCGGACCTTGCCCCGTTGGCGCAGCTTCTCGAGCTTGCGCCGCACGGTTTCCTTGGGCAGCCCCGTCACCTGGACGAGGTCGGTCAGGCGCACCGGGCGATGTGCGCCCAGCAGAAAGCCATCCGGCGCCAGCAGTTCGGTAGGCGGCGCCCCCGGCCGGATGGCTTGTGCCACGTTGAGGTGAGCCAGCGTCCCCCACAGCATCGCGCTCTCGAGATCCATGTCGAGGGTCGTGGTCATCCGGCGCATGTGATCCACCAGATGGCGGTTGGCCGCAAAGGCAACCATGGTGAAGGCCTTGTCGATACGGCGATCAAGGTCGTCCATCTCTTCGTGCTCCTGTCAGGCTGGCCCAAAATGGGCCAGCAGCGCTGTCATGATGTGGATCGAGCCGTTACTCTGCAACGCTGGCGTCCGGATGCGGACCCTGCGCTGCCCAGCCGACAACGGCGATCGAAAGTTCGTCTGTCGCGCTTGTCCCTCCGTCACGATATGCGCTTAAGCTAGGCACTCCGGATGCCAAACCTCGATTCCGTCTCGATCATGCCTAATCAGAAACACCTCGCCGCTGCGACCGGCGCCGCACTGCTGCTCGCGCTGTCGGCATGCACCGAAGCGCCCGTCCCCGACAGCGCTCCGCCCGCCGTCAGGCCGGCACTGATCGTCACCGTCGGCGCCCAGGACACGCACGATGCGCTGCGCTTGCCTGGGCGCATCCGCGCTGCCAAACGCGCGGAGCTTTCCTTCGACGTGCCGGGCTTCGTCGACCGCTTCAGTCTCGAGGAAGGCCGCGAGGTGAAGGCCGGCGAGGTGGTCGCGCGCCTCGACGACAGCGTGTACCGGGCGAGGCTGGCGTCCGCCCGGGCCGAGTTCGAGCGCGCAAGGAACGATCTCGCGCGCTACCAGCGCCTGTGGGACACCGAAATGGCGGTCGCCCGTGCCGAGGTCGATGATCGCAGCGCCCGCCTCGAGCTCGCACGCACCAACCTCGCCGCAGCCGAGCAGGATCTGGCCAACACGGTCATCAAGGCGCCCTTCGCCGGCGTCATCACGCGCCGCCGCATCGAACCCTTCACCAACGTCCAGGCCAAGCAGCCGATCGCGGACCTGCAGGACCTGCGTGCGCTCGAGGTGGTGGTGAACGTGCCCGAACGGCTGGTGCGGCGCCTGCAGCCGCATCAGGAAGCCGTCGCCTTTCTCGACGGCGAGCCCGGGCAGCCTTTGGCGCTGGCGCTCAGATCGTTTGCTGCCGAGGCCGACCCGCAGACCCAGACCTACGTCGTCGTGCTTGCGCTGCAGACCATGCCGGCAGGCCTGAACCTGCTGCCCGGCATGGCGGTGAACGTGGAGCCGCTGGCCGCAACCCCGCGCGGGCAAGACGCCTCGCCCGCGGCCGGCGCGGCACTCACCATCCCGCTTGCCGCGGTCGCTGCCGACGCCCAGGGCCAGCCGGGTGTGTGGGTCGTGGATGAAGACGGTCGCGTTGCGCGCGCGCCGATCCGCACCGGCGCTGTCGTGGGCGCGGAGATCGTCGTCGAGTCCGGGTTGGTGTCGGGCCAGCGCATCGTCGGCGCCGGTGTCGGCGCGGTGCGCGAAGGCATGCTCGTGCGCCCGCTCGAGTCGCGCTGAACGCGGGGACCGGGCCATGAACATCGCCGAATACACGATCCGCAAAGCGGTCGTCGCCTGGGTCGCCACCGTGCTCGTGCTGGTGGGCGGCTGGTTGTCCTACGAACGCCTCGGGCGCTTCGAGGACCCGGAGTTCATCATCCGCCAGGCAGTGGTCGTCACCGCCTATCCGGGGGCCTCGCCGGCGCAGGTGGCCGAGGAAATCACCGACCTGATCGAGGGCGCCGTGCAGCAGATGCAGGAGGTGGAGGAAGTCACCTCGGTGTCGCGCGCAGGCGAGTCCATGGTCAAGGTGGAGGCCAAGCTTGCCTTCTCCCGCAGCCAGGCCGAACTCGACCAGGTTTGGGACAAGCTGCGCAGCAAGATTGCCGAGGCCGCGCGCGCACTGCCGCCGGGTGCGGCAGAGCCGGTGGTCAAGAGCGACTTCGGCGATGTGTTCGCGCTCTTCTACGCGGTCACCGGCGACGGCTACAGCCCGCGCCAGCTGTGGGACTACGTCGATCTGCTGCGCCGCGAGCTGGTGCTGGTGCCTGGCGTGGCACGGGTGGCCCTGCTCGGCGAGCGCAAGGAGGCGATCTACGTCGAGGTGTCGAGCGCGCGTGCGGCGCAGCTTGGCGTGCCGCTCGACCGCATCTATGCCTCGCTGCGTGCGCAGAACCTGATCACCCCGGCCGGCGCGGTCACCGCTGGCCCGCTGCGCCTGCAGATCCAGCCTGCGGACGGCGTGCTGTCGGTCGACGCGCTCGGCGAGCTCGTGGTCGCAGGCGACACCAGCAGTGGCCTGCTGCGCCTGCGCGACGTGGCCGAGATCCGCCGCGAGTACGTCGATCCCCCGGCAGCGCTGATGCGCCACGACGGTCGCCCGGCGATCGGGTTGGGCATCTCCAACGTGCAGGGCGGCAACGTGGTCGAGATGGGCGACGCGGTCAAGCGCCGGCTGGCGGAGCTGGAGGGGCAGCGCCCGGTCGGGATGGAGCTGAACGTGGTTTCCTTCCAGTCGGACTCCGTGCGCGCCGCGGTGTCGGGCTTCGTCGACAACCTGGTCGCCGCGGTGGCGATCGTGGTGGTGGTGTTGCTGTTGTTCATGGGGCTGCGCAGCGGCCTGATCATCGGCGCGGTGCTGGTGCTGACGGTCGCCGGCACCCTGATTGCGATGCTGATGGACGGCATCGCCATGCAGCGCGTCTCGCTCGGTGCGCTCATCATCGCGCTGGGCATGCTGGTGGATAACGCCATCGTCGTCACCGACGGCATCCTGGTGCGGCTGCAGAAAGGCGAGCGGGTCACGGCGGCGGCGGGCGCGGTGGTGCGCGCCACGGTGTGGCCGCTGCTCGGCGGCACCGTGGTCGGCATCCTGGCCTTCAGCGCGATCGGGCTGTCGCCCTCGGACATGGGGGAGTACACCGCCTCCCTGTTCTGGGTGATCCTGTATTCGATGCTGCTGTCGTGGCTGTTCGCGATCACCCTGACGCCGCTGCTGTGCGCCGCCTTCCTCAAGGTGAAGGCGGACGCGGAGGTGCACGAAGGCCGCCTGCTGCGCGCCTACCGCGGCCTGTTGCAGGGTGTGCTGTCGCACCGTCTCAGCAGCGGCCTGGTGCTGGCCGGTCTGCTGGCCGCAGGCGTGGTCGCGTTCGGCCATGTGCTGCCGGGCTTCATGCCCGATTCGGCGCGGCCGCAGTTCGTGGTCGACCTCGCCCTGCCCCAGGGCACCGACATCCACACCACGGCGGCAGTCGTCGCCCGCGCCGAGCAGAAGGTGCGCGCCGCCCCCGGCGTCACCCACATCTCCAGCTTCATCGGCCAGGGCGGCCTGCGCTTCATGCTCACCTACAGCCCGGAAGATCCCAACCCGGCGTATGGTCAGTTGCTGGTCGACGTCGAACGCTTCGAGGACATCTCCGGCCTCATCGACCGCCTGCAGCCCGAGCTTGAGGCGGCCTTCCCGGAAGCCAGCGTGAAGGTGTGGAAGTTCATGCTCGGCCGCGGCGGCGGCAAGAAGATCGAGGCTGCCTTCCGCGGCCCCGACCCGGCAGTGCTGCGCCAGCTCGCCGAGGAGGCCAAGGCGATCATGGCTGCCGACCCCGAGGCAGTGGCGATCCAGGACGACTGGCGCCAGGCGGTGCCGGTGGTGCGCCCGCGCTTCTCGGTCGAGGCCGCGCAGCGTGCCGGCGTGCTGCCGTCGGACATCGCCGCCGCGCTCGAGCGCCACTACGTCGGCCAGCAGATCGGCGTGTATCGCGAACACGAGCGCCTGATCCCGATCATGGCGCGGGCGCCGGCAGACGAACGCCACGGCGTCGAAGACCTCGGCAACGCCCAGGTGTTCAGCGCCGCCGCCGGCAAGTACGTGCCGGTGAGCCAGTTCGTCGAGCGCGTCGACACGGTGTGGGAAGACGCGCTGATCCGGCGCGAGAACCGCTTCCCCACCATCAAGGCACAGTGCGACCCGCCCGCCGGACAGCTGTCTGCGCCGCTGTTCGAGCGCCTGCGCCCGCAGATCGAGGCCATTGCGCTGCCGCCGGGCTACGTGCTCGAATGGCACGGCGAGCACAAGGCCTCTGCCGAGGCCAACGCCGGGCTGGCCGCCGCCGCGCCCTTCGGCTTTGCAGCGATGGTGGTGGCGGTGATCGTGATGTTCAATGGCCTGCGCCAGACCGCGGTGATCTGGCTCACGGTGCCGCTGGCGGTGGTGGGGGTGGCGGTCGGGCTGCTGCTGTTCCAGGCGCCCTTCGAGTTCATGGCCATCCTGGGCTTCCTGAGCCTGACCGGCATGCTGATCAAGAACGCGATCGTTCTGGTGGACCAGATCGACGTCGAGATCCGCGACGGCAAGCCGCGCCTGCTCGCGGTGCTGGACGCCTCGGCAAGCCGCGCACGGCCGGTCTTCCTCGGCGCCGCGACGACGGTGCTGGGGGTGGCGCCGCTGCTGGTCGATCCCTTCTTCCGCAGCATGGCGGTGACGATCATGTTCGGCCTGATCTTCGCCACCGGGCTGACCCTGGTGGTGGTGCCGCTGCTGTACGCGAGCTTCTTCCGCATCCGGAACGACGAGATGGAGGCGGGTCGATGAAGCGATCGCCACACCCTGTGCGCATGCTGCCCATTCTTGCGCTGCTGCTGGCGGCGTGCCAGCCCTCGCCCGTGGTCCGGCCCGAGCTTCCGGTGCCCGCCGCCTGGCCGCAGACCGGGCATGCGGACACGGACCCGGCCGGTGCCAGCCTGGCCACCTTGCCCTGGAACGCGCTCCTCCCGGTGCCGGAGCTGCATGCCCTGATCGCGGACGCGCTCGCGGCCAACACGGATCTGCGCATCGCGATCGAACGCATCGAACTGGCGCGCGCGCAACACGGCATCGAGCGCGCCGCGCTGTTCCCGGGCATCAACGCCAGCGCGGCGGCGAGCCGCGAACGCATGCCGGGCTTCGACCCGCGCGAGAATCGCATCGGCGAAAGTGCGTCGCTGGGGCTGTCGCTGCCAGCTTGGGAGATCGACCTGTGGGGGCGGCTCGCCGCACGTGCCGAGGCTGCGCGCATGGAGGTTCTGGCCAGCGCCGCGCTGGCTGACGGCGTACGTACCAGCCTGATCGCGCAGGTGTCCTCGCTCTACCTCGAGCTGCTCGACCTGGACGCCCAGCAAGCGATCACCGAGCGCACGCTCGACGGCCGGCGCAAGGCGCTTCGGCTCACCCGTGCGCGCTTCGAGGAGGGCATCTCGTCCATCCTCGATGTCCGCCAAGCCGAATCCCTGCTGGCCGGATCGGAGCAGGCCCTGGCCGACCAGGCACGACGCAGTGCCCAGGCCGAGAACGCGCTCGCCGTGCTGCTGGGGCGCAATCCGGGCCCGATCCCGCGCCACACCCGGCTGGACGACCTGGGCCCGCCGCAACGGGTCACCGCCGGCCTGCCTGCCGAACTGCTGCAGCGGCGCCCGGACATCCGCGCCGCCGAGGCGTCACTGCTTGCCGCCGGGGCCAACGTGGAGGCCGCGCGCAAGGCCTTGCTGCCGCGGATCACACTGACCTCGCTGCTCGGCTTCGCGACCACCGATCTCGCGCAACTGTTCGACAGCGGCCGCCATGCCTGGTCGCTGCAGCCCGCGATCGGCTTGCCCCTGTTCGATGGCGGACGGCTGCAGGCCGGAGTCGATGCCGCCGAAGCCCAGCAGCGCATCCTGGTCGAGCAGTACGCCGCCGTCGTGCGCCAGGCGTTTCGCGAGGTGAGCGATGCACTCGCCGCGTTCGAGCACCTGAGCCGGCAGCGCGAGGCGACCCGCGCCGTGGTGCTCGCCAACCGCGAACGCCTGCGGGTGAGCAACGCCCGTTACCTGGCGGGGATCTCGAGCTATTTCGAAGTGATCGATGCCGAGCGCCAGTTGTTCGACAGCGAACTCGGCCTGTCCCAGACCACCCGCGCCCTGCACCAGGCGGTCGTACAACTGTACCGGGCGCTCGGGGGCGGCCTGTCCGACGCGCAGGCGGGCTGACGCCCGCGTTGCGCCCCCCGGTGCTCAGGCCAGGCGGAAGCGCCCGGAGAGTTCGTCCAGCGTACGTGCCAGCGCATCCAGCCCGGCAGCCGACTGCGCGCTGCGACCGGCACTTGCGGACAGATCGCCGGTGCCGCTGGACACGCTGTCGATACGGCGCACGATCTCGCGGGTGGATTCGGCCTGGGCCTTGATCAGCTCACCGATGCTGCCCACGGCCTCGAACACCGCATGGGTGCCCTCGCGGATGCTTTCGACCGAGACCTCGGCTTCGCGCGACAGCCCCTCTCCTGCCGCAACGCGCTCGACAACCTGCTTCATGCCGGCAGACACGCCGCGGGTGCGGTCCTGGATGTCGCTGATGGTGACGATGATTTCCTGCGTCGACGCTGCCGTGCGTTCGGCGAGCTTGCGCACCTCATCGGCGACAACGGCGAAACCGCGCCCCTGTTCGCCTGCACGCGCGGCTTCGATCGCGGCGTTGAGGGCCAGCAGGTTGGTCTGCTCCGCCACCTCGCGGATGACATTGACCACGCCGCTGATGCGCTGCGACAGTTGCTCGAGCTCCTTGACCTGGACCGCCGTGCTGTCGACCACCTCGGCGACACGGTGCATCTCCTTGGCCATGCTGCGGATGAACTGGCGGCTGTCCTCGGCGCGGGCCGAGGAGCGCTCGGTGGTCTGCAGCGACACGCTGGCATGCGTCTCGACCTGGTCGATCGACTCGACCAGGGCGTTGGCGGCCTCGGACATGCGATTGAGCGCCTCTTCCTGCGACAGCGCATGCTCCGAGGCCGTGCCGGCGATGTCCGACATCTGGCGCGCCTCCACCCCGAGCTGCTTCACCTCGCGGCGCAGGTCGTCGACCAGGCCGTGGAGACGGTCGCGCATGTGGCCGATTTCGCCGAGCAACACACCGAACTCGTCGGCCCCCAGCGCAGGCACGCTCACCGAGAGGTCGCCCTCCGCGATCGAGCGGGCGACGCCGGACGCCACGCCGAAGGCGGTGCGCAGGCGCCGGAGCGTGCTCACCGCGATGAAGACGCCGCACACGGTGCCGATGACCGAGAGCGCGATATAGGCAGTGATGGTGGCGTGGTAGCGCTGCTGCGCGGCCTCGTACATGCGCGCGGTAAGGTCGGTCTGGTGGGCATGCAGCGCCGCCAGGGCCTCGCCCGTGGCATCGCCCGCGGGCTCACCGCCCTGGACGAAGGCGCTCATGTAGGTCGGGCGAAAGTAGCCGGTGCGCAGCGAGGCAAGCACTTCGTCGACCTGGGCCAGCCACTCGCGGTAGTGCGCCTCGAACGCCTCGAACAAGGCTTCTTCCGCGGGGTCGCGCAGACGCTCGCGCTGCGTCTGCAACAGGGCCTCGATCTCGCCGGTGTTGCGATCGATCTGCTCCAGGTAATGCGACAGCGGGCGCTCGTGCGCCGAAGCCAGGCCGCCCTCGGGGTCGAGCTGGAAGGCCAGCGGGACCAGGCGGCGGTTCGACAACAGCCGCAACTGGATCGCCTCGAGCCGCCCCAGCGTGGCGATATTGATCTCGTGAACCTCGCGCAGGGATTCCTTGGCCTGGTGAAGTCCGTACCAGCCGAACGCCACCGCGGCCAGGAACAGGAAGCCGGAAACCGCCGCCCAGATCCACAGGCGCTGTGCAATGCTGAGTTTCGTCACGCTGGGATCCCCCCGTCAGCCCGCTGCACGCACGCGGTTGAGCGCCGGGTCGTTCGGCGCGTTGAGCACGCACATGGTGCCGGCCGGGTGGTAGATGTAGGGCACGCAGCGGTTGCAGTTGATGCAGCCCGAGGCCGTGGCCTCGCCGCGCGCGAACTTGTTGACCAGCTGTGCGTCGTGGATCAGCGGCCGCGCCATCACCACCGCGTCGAAGCCCTCGGCCATGGCCTGCTCGGCGTTGGCGAGCGAGCGCGCACCGCCCAGGTAGCCCAGGGGCACATCGACTGCAGCACGGATGCGGCGCGAGTATTCGAGGAAGTACATCTCGCGGAAGCTCACCTTGGGCGTGCCGAACTGCGCCAGCTTCATCATCAGCCCGGTGAGCCAGCTGCCCTTGAGCACCTTCTTCATCTCGTCCATGTCGAAGTTGCTGCCGAACATGAACCAGCCCGACTCGATGTTGCGCCCGCCGGACAACACCAGCAGGTCGGCACCCGCCTCCTGCAGCAGGCGGGCGGTGACGATGGCATCGTCCACCGTCGCGCCGCCGGCCACGCCGTCGGCCACGTTGATCTTGGCAAGCACCGCCATCTGCCGGCCGACCTTGTCCTTGACCCGGCGCAGCACCTCGGCCGGAAAGCGCGCGCGCTTGGCCGCAGTGCCGCCATAGTCGTCCTTGCGCTTGTTGGAGAGCGGCGAGATGAACTGGTTGAGCAGGTAGCCGTGACCCATGTGGATCTCGACCGCGTCGAAGCCGGCCTCGCGACACAGCTCGGCGGCGTCGACGAACTGCTGGGCGACGAGATCCATGTCAGCGCGGGTCATCGCGCGCTGGAAGAGGTTGCCGCGCATCATGCCGGCCTTGTTGATGCCGCCCGAGGCGCTCATGGTCGGCCCGTCGACCTTGAGCGAGGTGACGAAGGAGCCGCCATGGGTGAGCTGGTAGGAGATCGCGCCGCCCTCCGCGTGCACGGCATCGGCCAGGGCCTTGAGGTCGGGCAGGATCTCGCGGCGCATCCACACCTGGTTGGGCAGGGTACGGCCGACCTTGGCGACCGCGCCGTAGGCCACGGTGGTGAGACCCACACCGCCAGCGGCCATGTCGCGGTGGTGTTTGACCAACGCCTTCGTGGGCGCGCCATGGAGCACCATGCCCTCGTTGGCGCCGGCGCGGATGAAGCGGTTGCGCAGGCTGATCGGCCCCAGCTGGAAGGGGGCGAACAGTTCATTCTTCTGGCTCATGGATGCCTCATGGTGTCGATGGCTGGGCTGCGCTGACGCAGCGCAATCACGCAGAAACACGCAACTGCGCCCTCAGTTCATTCTTGGCGACCTTGTTCGAAGCATTGACCGGCAGCGATACGAAGAAGCGCACCATGCGCGGCACCTTGTAGTTGGCCATGCGCTCGCGCGACCAGGCGATGAGCCCGGCTTCGTCCAGCGCCTGGCCGGGACGCAGCACGACGCAGGCGCAGCCGACCTCGCCCATGCGCTCGTCGGGCACGCCGATCACCGCCACCTGGGCGATCGCCGGGTGGGCGGTGAGCGCGGCCTCGATCTCGGCCGGGTAGCAGTTGAAGCCGCCGACGATGAACATGTCCTTGAGGCGGTCGGTGATGCGCAGGTAGCCGCGCGCGTCCAGGGTGCCCACGTCGCCCGTGTGCAGCCAGCCCTCGGCGTCGATGGTCTCGGCGGTAGCCTTGGCATCCTGGAAGTAGCCCTGCATGACGTGGAAGCCGCGCAGGCAGATCTCGCCCGCCTCACCGGCCGGCAGCGGGCGGTTGTCGGCGTCGACGATGCTCACCTCGGTGCCGGGGATGGCATGACCGCTGGTGAGGGCGACCGTCTCGGCGTCGTCGTCGGCAGCGCAGATGGTGGCCAGGCCGCCGCATTCGGTCAGGCCGTAGGCGGTGAGCACGACCTTGAAGCCGAGCTCGCGACGCATGCGCTCGATCAGCACCGGCGGGATGGTCGACGCACCGGTCACCGCCACGCGCAGGCTGGAGAGATCGGTGTGCGCCAGCTTCGGATGCGCAAGCATCGACAGATAGAGCGTGGGCGGCCCCGGCAGCACGCTGATGCGGTCGGCCTCGATGCGGCGGAACACCGCCTCGGCGTCGAACACCGGGTGCGGCAGCACGGTGGCACCAGCGATCAGGCAGGTGACCCAGCCGGCCTTGTAGCCGAAGGTGTGGAAGAAGGGATTGACGATCAGGTAGCGATCGCCGGCCCGGATGTCGGCGATCTTCACGTACTCGATGAAGGCCTGGATGATCTGGCGGTGGGCGCTGACCACGCCCTTGGGGCGGCCGGTGGTGCCCGAGGTGAACATCAGGTCGGACATGTCGCCAGGCTGCACGCCCGCGGCGCGCGCGCGCGCCTGCGCTTCGCCCACGCCCGCAGCGCTGGCGATGAAGCTGTCCCAGTCGGTGTCGGCATGTGCGCCGGCGTGGCCGATCGCGACCACCTTTTCCAGCGTGGCCGGGCGGCAGTCGGCGAGCATGGCGGGGTAATCGACGTCCAGGAAGCGGTCTACGACGAAGAGGACGCGGGCGCCGCTGCGCTCGATGATGTCGGCTGCCTCGGCGCCCTTCATGCGGGTGTTGATCGGCACCATCGCCGCGCCGGCGCAATGGATGCCGAGCGCGGCGAGGATCCATTCGGCGCGGTTCTCGGCCCAGATCGCGACACGGTCGCCAGGTGCAATGCCATGGGCGATCAGGGCGCGGCTGACGGCGAACACGTGCGCAGGCAGGTCCGCATAGCGGATGCGGCGGTCGCCGTCTTCGATGAAGATGCGCTCGCCGTGGCGTTGCGCGGCCTCGAGGACGAGTGCGGGCAGGGTGCGGGCGGCGGGGGCGGTGAATGCTGCAGTCATGGTCGTTCCGGGAGTGTTGCGGCGGCTCAGATGCTCATGACGAACTGGCCGCTGTCGACGCGCAGCTCGATACCATTGACCGCGCGCGAACCATCCTCGGCAAGGAACAGGATGGCGGCGGCGACATCCTCGGGCAGGCAGGCGCGGTTCATCGGGTCGGCGTCGATGGTGAAGCGTGCCGGGTCGATGCCCTTCGGGTACGAGCCCGCAGTCATCGGCGTCATGATGCCGTCGGGGTGGATGGAATTGCAGCGGATGCGGTACTTGGCCTTGCGGCAATGCGCGGCAACCGCGCGCGTGAGGCCCGAGATGGCGGCCTTGGAGGCGCCGTAGGCGGCGTAGTCTTCCTTGGCGGCAATGCCGGCGATCGAGGACATGTTGATGATCGAGCCGCCGCTGCCGGTCTTCATCAGCGCCACGGCGGCCTTGCAGCCGAGGAAGACGCTGTCGGCGTTGACCCGCATGAGGCGCTGCCAGTCGTCCAGCGAGGCGTCCTCGATCGATCCCTTGATCAGGATGCCGGCGTTGTTCACCAGGATGTCGAGGCGACCGAAGCGCTCGCGCACCGTCGCCATCACCGCGTCCCAGTCGGCCGCCGAAGCGGCATCCTGAAGGATGAAGAACGCCTTGCCGCCGAGCCCGGCGGCAAGTGACGCACCCGCGTCGGCGTTGAGGTCGGTGAACACGACCTGGGCGCCTTCCCTGACGAACAGTTCCACCGTTGCACGGCCAACGCCGCTCGCGCCGCCGGTGACGAGCGCCACCTTGCCTTCGATTCGTCCTGCCATGTGCTCTGTCTCCTGTCGATTCGTCACGCGTTGGCCGCGATGTGGTGCGCGGCGATGTAGCCGAAGGTCATCGCCGGCCCGATGGTGGCGCCGGCGCCCGGGTAGGCGGTACCCATCACCGAGGCCGAGGTGTTGCCGATGGCGTAGAGGCCTTCGATCGCAGAACCGTCCGCGCGCACCACGCGGGCATGGGCGTCGGTCAGCAGCCCGCCCTTGGTGCCGATGTCGCCGGCATCCATGCGCATGGCGTAGAACGGGCCCTTCTGGATCGGCGCCAGGCAGGGATTGGGCTTGACGTTGACGTCGCCGTAGTAGCGGTCGAACACGCTGTCGCCGCGGCCGAAATCGGCGTCCTTGCCGCTGCTGGCATAGGCGTTCATCTTCGCCACCGTGTCGTTGAGTCCGGCGGGATCGACGCCGATCTGGCGCGCCAGCTCGTCGAGGGTGTCGGCCTTCCAGTACACGCTGCCCAGCCACTCCTTGCGCAGGCGGCTGTCGGGCATGATCTGCGCCGGCATCAGCGGCCCCATCGCGTAGTTGAAGCGGAAGTGGGCGTCGAAGATGCACCACGCCGGCACATTCTTGCCGCCGGTGGCGTCACGGTCCTTGTACATGGCGTCGCCGAACTCGAGGTAGCCCTGGGCTTCGTTGCAGAAGCGCTTGCCGAGGCTGTTGACCACGATCGCGCCGGGGAAGGCGCGCTCGGCGAACACGCCGCGCGGCTTGTCCTCGCCGACCACGGCGATGGTCGGCGCCCACCACGCCCATTCGAGCAGGTCGGTGGCGGCCCCCGCGGCCATGCCGGCCTCGAGCGCGGCGCCGGTATTGTTGCCCGGCGGCGTGGCGCTCCAGGCGGCCTTGGTGGGCTGCGGCAGGTACTTCTCGCGCAGCGCCTGGTTCTGCTCGAAGCCGCCGGCGCCGAGGATCACGCCGCGGCGGGCCATCAGCGTCAGCTCACGGCCTTCGCGCGAGACGCGGACACCGATGACACGGTCGCCATCGAGCACGAGCTCGCGGAAGTCCGTCTTCAGCCACAGCGGCACCTTGCGGTCGAGCAGCGAGGCACGCAATGCACACACCAGCGAACTGCCGAGGCCGGCGCGGCGGTCGAACTTGCTCTTCCTGCGCCACCTGAAGTCGAACTTGTAGCGCAGCATCAGGCCGAGCACCTTGAAGCGCCAGCCGCGCTCGCGCGCCATGGCGACGTGGGCGTCGCGCGCGGTCCACGCGATGCGGCCCATGAGCAGGGTCGAAGGCGAAGGCCGGCGCAGGTTGGCGAGCTCGTCGCCGAGCGTGCTGGTATCGAACAGCTCGGGGTCGAGCGAGCGGCCGCCGGGCAAGGCGCCGGGCAGGTGCTGGTAGTAGTCGGGGTACTTCTCTGCCACCGCGTAGCGCACGCGGGACTTGTCCTCGAGGTACTTGATCATCTTGGGCGCGTGGTCGAGGTAGGCGCGCACCTTGGTCTCGTCGGCCTTGCCGCCACCGGCTGCCAGGATGTACTGCAGCGCCTTGTCGTAGCTGTCCTGGCCGCCCTTGGCCTTGAAGTAATGGTTGTTGGGAATCCAGATGCCGCCACCGGAGATCGCAGAGGTGCCGCCGAACTTGTCGCTCTTCTCGATCACCAGTACCGACAGCCCCTGGTCGGCGGCGACTACCGCCGAGGTCATCGCGCCCGCACCGGAGCCGACGACGATGACGTCCCAGCCCATCTGTGACTGATCTTGCACGCTCACGCTCCACCCCTGATCTTGTTGGAATGTGGGCGATGGTGGCGGCAGGCCGGGCACGCTTCATCGTCAATGCGGACTAGACGCGCACGCGCCGGTCGGCATGCGCGCCGACATCATCCAATCGAGGGATGCGGCACAGGCTGCGGGCTCCGATGATCGTGCGCGGAGACCTCCATGCAGCCAGATACGATAAGGAAAAGCACATGAGCACAAGCCCTTCCCCCACTCCCGACGCACCGCCCCGCCACAGCCCCGCCCGCGCCTGCCGGGTCGAGGAGGTGCCGCACTGGGACATCGAGACCGACATCGCCGTGATCGGCTTCGGTGCCGCCGGCAGCTGCGCGGCGATCGAGGCGCGCGCGGCCGGCGCCGACGTCCATGTCTTCGAGGTGGCAGCCGCCCCCGGCGGCAGCGCCTCGTGGTCGGGCGGCGAGGTCTATGTCGGCGGCAGCGGCGGCACCCGCGTGCAGCGCGAGCACGGCTTCGAGGACAGCACCGAGGATCTGCGCACCTACCTGATGATGGCCGGCGGCCCGGGCGCCGACGCGGACCGCGTGCGCCTGTACGCCGAAGAGGCCGCCGCCCACTTCGATTGGCTGGAGGCCCAGGGCGTGCCGTTCAAGGGCACTTACCTGCCGGGCAAGTGGATCGAGCCCACCACCGACGACACCCTGCTGTGGTCGGGCAGCGAGGCGGCCTGGCCGTTCAGCGCCAAGGCCAAGCCGGCGCCGCGCGGCCACACTGCGCAGTTCGAGGGCTGGGGCGGCGGCAAGGTGCTGATGGAGAAGCTGTGCGCGCGCGCCGAAGCCATGGGCGCGGTCGTGCATTGCAACAGCCGCGCGCTCAGCCTGATCGTGGACCGGACGAACAGCGTGGTCGGCGTGATCGTGCGCATCGAGGGCGCGGAAAAGTACGTGCGCGCCCGCAGGGGCGTGATCCTGTGCGCCGGGGGCTTCATCGTCAATCGCGAGATGGTGGCGCGTTTTGCGCCCGGCGCGCTGGCCTGCTCGGAGATCGTCTCCGGCGGCAACGACGACGGCTCGGGCATCCGCATGGGCATGAGCGTGGGCGGCGCCACGATCCACATGGACCAGTTCTTTGCCACCATCCCCTTCTTCCCGCCCGAGTCGCTGGTGAAGGGCATCTTCGTCAATGCGCGCGGCGAGCGCTTCATCAACGAGGACGCCTACCACGGCCGTGTCGGCCACTACGTGTTGCGCCAGCCCGAGGGCAAGGCCTGGCTACTGGTCGATAACGAGATCTTTGGCCGTCCGGTGATCCAGCCCGACCTCAAGATTGCCGCAGTCGGCGAGACCTGGGAGGAGGTGGAGCAGGAGCTTGGCCTGCCCACCGGCAGCCTGGTGCACACGGTGGCCGAGTTCAACCGCCATGCGGCCGAAGGCGAGGATCCCTTGCTGCACAAGGCGGCGAACTGGCTGCGTCCGCTCACCGAAGCGCCCTTCGCCGCGCTCAGCTACTGCAGCGAGGACATGAAGGCCCACGCCTTCACCATGGGCGGCCTGCACACGCGGCCCAGCGGCGAGGTGCTGGACGCGGATGGCCAGCCGATCGCCGGCCTGTACGCTGCCGGCCGCACGGCCTGCGGCCTGCCGCGCTGGGGCGAGGGCTACAGCTCGGGGATGTCGCTCGGCGACTCGACCTTCTTCGGCCGCCAGGCCGGACTGGCCGCTGCCCGGCGCTAGAGACGGCGCCGCGGGGGCGACGCACAACCACGACGCCAGAGCGGAAACGCCGCGCACACCCACCTGGGGTGGCGCGGCGTTTTTCGTTACCGCAGGACTGCACGCCCTGCCAGAGGCCGTCGCGGCGACGACCTCCTCCGGCGTGCCAGGCTCAGGGCGTGACCTGCGCCTCCATCATCGCCAGGAAGTGCTCGGAGTACGGCGGCAGCAGGCCCCATTCGCGGCGCGGATCGTAGGCCGGCGCCTTGAACACCGTGCGGGTGTGGCTGAACTCGAGGAAGCCTTCGCGGCCGTGGTAATGCCCCATGCCCGAATCGCCCACGCCACCGAAGGGGGCGTCTTCCATCGCGGCGTGGAACATCGCCTCGTTGATCGTGACGCCGCCCGACAGGGTGTGCTCGAGCACGCGCTGCTGCTCGGCCGCATCCTCGCCGAAGTAGTACAGCGCCAGCGGACGCGGGCGGCCGTTGATGTCGGCGATCACGGCGTCGATCGCGTCATAGGGCTTCACCACCACCGCCGGGCCAAAGATCTCCTCCTGCATGATCTTCGCGCCTTGCGGCGGATCGATGACGATGGCGAGCGGACGCTGACGCCCCGCCGCGTCCGCCGCCAGCGGGGCCGGGGCGCATTCCACCCGGGCGCCCGCCTGGGCGGCGTCGCTGAGGTAGGACTCGACACGCGCCAGATGGCGCTCGTTCACCACCGCGACCATGTCCGGGTTGCCGGCCACGCTGGGGAACAGCTCGCCGAAGCTGCGCTTGAGCGCAGCAACGAAATCCTCGAGTTGCTCGCGAGCCACGTAGACGACGTCCGGGTTCACGCACAGCTGGCCGCCGTTACTCGCCTTCGCGGCGGCGATGCGGAAGGCCGCGGTCGCCAGGTCGGCGCTGCGGGCGACGATGGTGGGCGACTTGCCACCCAGTTCCAGCGTCACCGGCACCAGGTTCTGCGCTGCGTTGCGCATCACCGCCTTGCCGACCTGGGTGCTGCCGGTGAACACAATATGGTCGAAGGGCTGGGCGGTGAAGGCCTCGCCCATGTCCGGGCCGCCGGTGACGACGCCAACCACGAGCGGATCGAACATGTCCACCACCGCCTCGGCCACCACCTGCGCGGTACGCGACACCACCTCCGAAGGCTTGAGAATGGCGCGGTTGCCAGCGGCGAGCGCGCTGGCGAGCGGGCTGAACAGGGTAAACAGCGGCGCGTTCCAGGTGCCGATGATGCCCACCGTACCCTTGGGCTGATACATCACCCAGGCCTGGGCGCCGAGCTGGTCATAGGGCGGGAAGGGGGTGCGCGGCTCGCTCGCCATCCACGGCTCGAAGTGGTCGCGGGCGTACTTGAGCGAGGTCAGCGAACCGAGCACGTCGTTCATCAGCGAATAACCCTTGGGGCGGCCGCCGAAGTCGGCATCCATCGCCTCGACGAGGGGCTTGTGATACTTCACCAGCAGGTCGATGGCGGTCTGGATGCGGCGCTTGCGCTCGGCCGCGGGGACGGCGCCGGCGGCGGCGAAGGCCTGCTTGTGCGCCTGCAGCAGCAGGGCTAGGTCTTCCGGGCGGGTGATGATCTGTCTGTTCACGGCAAGCACTCCGGGGTCGAAGGTCGAGAGAGGAAGGGCGGGCGGGTCGGCGCCGGACACGCACTCCGGTTGCTGACCCTGCACACGCAATCATGGGCGGACCATACCCTGCGCCCGCAGGCCTTGCGTAGTCCAATCGGACGAGCGCATCGGCAGCGCTGCCCGCTGTGCCGGGAAAACCGTTAGTCCGTTGGGACGATGCCTGCGCCCCTGCCCCACTTTCATACTCGGCACCATCTCCACCCGTCCCGCGAGACACGACATGACGACGCACAAGGGGTTCGACCCCCAGGACTTCCGCGCGGCGCTCGGCACCTTCACCACCGGCGTCACCATCATCACCACCCGCGCCGCGGACGGCGAGCCCATCGGGATCACCGCCAACAGCTTCAACTCGGTGTCGTTGAACCCGCCGCTGGTGCTGTGGAGCCTGGCCAAGAACGCACGCAGCCGCGAGGCCTTCGCCAACGCCAAGCACTGGAACGTGCATGTGCTGTCGGCCGCGCAGGAGGCCTTGTCGGGCCGCTTCGCGCGCCAGGGCGAAGACAAGTTCTCCGGGCTTGAGCTCGACGAGGGCATCAGCAAGGCGCCGCTGCTCAACGGCTGCACCGCCCGCTTCCAGTGCCGCACCGCGTTCAGCTACGACGGCGGCGACCACATCATCTTCGTCGGCGAAGTCCTCGCCTACGACCGCAGCGAACTGCCGCCGCTGGTGTTCCAGAGCGGCCAATACGCGCTTGCCGCGCGCAAGCCGCGCGATGAAGTGCGCCTGGGTTCGACGCCGCCGCCCGAATGCAGCTACACCGAGGACCTGCTCGGCTACCTGCTCGGCCGCGCCCACTACCAGATGCTGCACGCGCTGCGCCAGTTGCTGAGCACGCAGGCGCTCGACGAGCGCTCCTTCTTCATCCTGTCGGTGCTGTCGATCCGCGACGGGCTGAGCCTGCAGGAGATCAACGGCTTCATCTCCTACACCGGCATGCTCGCGGACGAGACGTCGATGAGCGCGCTGGAGTCGCAGCGGCTGGTGGCCATCGAGCAGGACGAGGAGCGGACCCGCTACGTGCTGACGGCCGACGGCCGTGAAGCCTCGCTGCGCCAGATCGCGCTCGCCAAGGCGGTGGAAGAGGACGTTGCCGCCAAGCTCGGCACCGGCGACACCATGGCCTTGAAGCTGCTGCTCAAGCGCCTGATCGCTTCCAGCGACCCCGGCATGCCCGACCTGTGGTCGCCACGCTGACCCCTGCATAAAGGAACCTACTGCATGAGCATCATCCAACGCTTCAGCCTGGAAGGCCAGGTTGCGATCATCACCGGCGCCGGCCGCGGCATCGGCCGCGGCATTGCTCTGGCCTACGCCGAGGCCGGCGCGGACATCGTCTGCGCCGCGCGCACGCTGGCCGACGTCGAAGCGGTCGCCGCCGAGGTGCGCGCCCTCGGCCGTCGCGCCATTGCCGTCAGCTGCGACGTCACCGACCTGGCCCAGCTCGGCGGCGTGGTCGATGCCGCGCTCAAGGAATTCGGCCGCATCACCCACCTGGTCAACAACGCCGGCGGCTCGGGGCCGAACGACCCGCTGAAGATGTCCACCGACAAGTTCGAGGGGGTGTTCCGCTTCAACGTCAGCTCGGCCTACGAACTGACCCGCCTGTGCGTACCCCACATGCGCGCGGCCGGCGGCGGCAACATCGTCAATATCACCTCGGGTGCGGCGCGCTACGCCCAGCCCCACTTCAGCGCCTACGGCACGGCCAAGGCCGCGCTCACCCAGCTCACCCGCCTGCTGGCACAGGATTTTGCCCCGGTCGTGCGCATCAACGCGATTGCCCCCGGCCCGATCATGACCGCCGCGCTCGACCGTGCGCTGCCCGCCAACATGCGCGAAGGCATGATCAACAACACGCCGCTCAAGCGTCTCGGCGAAGTCGAGGACATCGCGGCCGCAGCACTCTACCTCGCAACCCCGGCCTCGGCCTGGGTGACCGGCAAGGTCATCGAAGTGGACGGCGGCGCCGAATCGAGCGTGTGGCCGGGCTGACCGCTCAGGCTCCCAGACCAGGAAACCGTTCATGGACCCAAACCTGATCCGCCAGCTCGGCGACGAGCTCTACGCAGCATTGCGCCAGGCGCGCACGCTCGTCCCGCTGACCGAACGCCACCCCGGGATCGGCATCGAGGACGCCTACCATGTCTCGCTGCACATGCTGTCGCGGCGTGAGGCCGACGGCGAACGCGTGATCGGCAAGAAGATCGGCGTGACCAGCAAGCCGGTGCAGGACATGCTGAACGTGCATCAGCCCGATTTCGGCTTCCTCACCGACGCCATGCAGCACGCAGACGGCGCGGCCATCGACATTGCCGCGACAGGCTTGATCCAGCCGCGCGCCGAGGGCGAGATCGCCTTCATGCTGAAGGCCGACCTGAAAGGCCCTGGCGTGACCCGCGACGCAGTGCTGGCCGCCACCGCCTGGGTCGCGCCCTGCTTCGAGATCGTCGATTCGCGCATCGACGACTGGCGGATCCGCATCCAGGACACGGTCGCCGACAACGCATCCTGCGGTGTCTTCGTGGTCGGCGAGACGCGGACCGACCCGCGTGAGCTCGACCTGGCGGCGGTGCGCATGCGCATGTCGCGCAATGGCGAACCCTGCGGCGAAGGCCTGGGGTCGGCCGTGCAGGGCCATCCGGCCGAAGCCGTGGCCTGGCTCGCGAACACCCTGGGCCAGTTCGGCATCCCTTTCCGCGCCGGAGAGCTGATTCTCTCGGGCTCGCTGGCGCAGCTGGTGCCGGCGCGTGCCGGCGACCGCTTCGAGATGCAGATCGAAGGCCTCGGCGGCTGTTCGGTGAGCTTTCGCTAGCAGCGTGTTCCTCGCAGCCGCGCGGCGGGCATCCCTCCCTCCTCCGTCCGCCGCGCGCGCTGCACCTCTCAGCCAACGTCATGCCGAGCCGGACTGCAAGCGGCCGGCACACCCTACGGGACTGAACCCATGAACAAGATCAAATGCGCCCTGATCGGTCCGGGCAACATCGGTACCGACCTGCTGTACAAACTCAAGCGCAGTCCGGTGCTCGAGCCGGTGTGGATGGTGGGCATCGACGCCAGCTCCGAAGGCCTGGCGCGTGCGCGCGAGCTCGGCCTCAAGACCACCGCCGAGGGCGTCGACGGCCTGCTGCCGCACGTGCTGGCCGACGGCGTGCAGATCGCCTTCGATGCCACCTCGGCCTATGTGCACGCCGAGAACAGCCGCAAGTTGAATGAACTGGGCGTGCTGATGATCGACCTCACCCCGGCGGCGATCGGCCCCTTCTGCGTGCCGCCGGTGAATCTGGTGGAACACGTCGGCAAGGGTGAAAGGAACGTGAACATGGTCACCTGCGGCGGCCAGGCCACGATCCCGATGGTCGCGGCGGTGTCGCGCGTGCAGCCGGTGGCCTACGGCGAGATCGTCGCCACCGTGTCCTCCAAGTCGGCCGGCCCCGGCACGCGCAAGAACATCGACGAATTCACCCGCACCACCGCGGGCGCGGTCGAGCAAGTGGGCGGCGCCAAGCAGGGCAAGGCGATCATCATCCTCAACCCGGCCGAACCGCCCTTGATCATGCGCGACACGGTGCACTGCCTGACCGAGACCGAACCCGACCAGGCGGCGATCACCGAATCCATCCACGCCATGATCCGCGAGGTGCAGAAGTACGTGCCCGGCTACCGCCTGGTCAATGGCCCGGTGTTCGACGGCAAGCGCGTCTCGGTGTACCTCGAGGTCGAAGGCCTGGGCGACTACCTGCCCAAGTACGCCGGCAACCTCGACATCATGACCGCGGCCGGTGCGCGCACCGCCGAGATGTTCGCCGAGGAGATCCTGGCCGGTCGCCTCAAGCTTGAATCCAACCGCGCCACGATGGTGGCCTGAGCGCCCCGGCCACAAGGAGAGATGAACATGGAACTTCGCGGCAAGAAAGTCACCGTGCATGACATGACCCTGCGCGACGGCATGCACCCCAAGCGCCACCTGATGACGCTCGAGCAGATGAAGACCATCGCCTGCGGCCTGGACGAGGCGGGCATCCCGCTGATCGAGGTCACCCACGGCGACGGCCTGGGCGGCAGCTCGGTGAACTACGGCTTCCCGGCCCACAGCGACGAGGAGTACCTGTCCGCCGTGATCCCGCTGATGAAGCAGGCCAGGGTGTCGGCGCTGCTGCTGCCGGGCATCGGCACGGTCGATCACCTCAAGATGGCGCACGAACTGGGCGTCTCCACCATCCGCGTGGCCACCCACTGCACCGAGGCCGACGTCTCCGAGCAGCACATCGGCTACGCTCGCAAGCTCGGCATGGACACCGTCGGCTTTCTGATGATGGCGCACATGAACAGCCCCGAAGGCCTGGTCAAGCAAGCCAAGCTGATGGAGAGCTACGGCGCCAACTGCATCTACGTCACCGACTCGGCCGGCCACCTGCTGCCCGACACGGTCAAGTCGCGTCTCAGTGCGGTGCGCGATGCGCTCAAGTCCGAGACCGAACTCGGCTTCCACGGCCACCACAACCTGGCCATGGGCGTGGCCAACAGCCTGGCCGCGCTCGAAGTCGGCGCCAGCCGCATCGACGCCGCGGCCGCTGGCCTGGGGGCCGGTGCGGGCAACACCCCGATGGAAGTGTTCATCGCGGTGTGCGACCTGATGGGGATCGAGACCGGCGTGGATGTGTTCAAGATCCAGGACGTGGCCGAGGACCTGGTGGTGCCGATCATGGACTTCCCGATCCGCATCGACCGCGATGCGCTCACGCTGGGCTACGCCGGCGTGTATGGCTCCTTCCTGCTGTTCGCCAAGCGCGCCGAGAAGAAGTACGGCGTGCCCGCGCGCGAGATCCTGGTCGAGATGGGCCGACGCGGCATGGTCGGCGGCCAGGAAGACATGATCGAGGATACGGCGCTCAACCTGGCGCGCGCACGACAGGCATAGCGCGGAGTCCGCAACGGCCATGCACGACACGTCCCCGTCTGCGCCCGCCCCCTTGTCCGCGTGGCGCACGCATGGCCTGCTGTTCCTGCTCGCCTTCCTGTACGCCGACAACTTCATCGGCCGCCAGATCGTCGCGGTGATGATCGAGCCGATCCGGCTCGAGTTCGGCGCCAGCGACACCTCCATGGGCCTGATCTCCGGCCTCGCCTTTGCCGCCGTGTTCGCAGTGCTGGGCCTGCCGGCGGGGCGTCTTGCCGACCGCATGTCGCGCACCCGCCTGCTCGCCCTGTCCAGCCTGTGCTGGGGCGTGGCCACCATCCTGTGCGCGCTGTCGGGCAACTTCGTGCTGCTGGTCGCCGCCAGGATGCTGGTGGCGGCGGTCGAGGCCCCCGCCGCACCGGCCGCCCTGTCGCTGATCGCGGATCTGTACCCGCCGCAGCGCCGCGCCTTCGCCATCAGCTGCTTCACCGCCGCCCCCACCTTCGCCGCCATCCTGGCGCTGAGCCTCGGCGCCTGGCTGGTTGACCAGTACGGCTGGCGCACGACCTTCGTCATCGTCGGCACCCCAGCCTTGCTGATCTCTGCCCTGCTTGCCTTCGGTGCGCGCGAACCGGTGCGCGGGGCCTGGGACGGCAGCGCCCGGGTCGAACTCTCCACCAGCCTGCTGGCCACCGTCGGGCAGCTGTGGGCGAACAGGCCGGTACGCTACCTGATCCTCGCCGGTGCGGTGGCAACCCTGGGCGGCAACGCGTTCGGCATGTGGAATGCAAGTTTCCTGGTGCGCTCGCACGGCCTGGAGCTGCGCCACGCAGGGCTGCTGACCGGACTGATCGGCGGCACCGCCGCCGGCCTCGGCGTGCTGTTCAGCGGCTGGCTGACCGACCACCTGGGCAAGCGCGACGCGCGCTGGCGCTTCCGCATCCCGCTCGTCGGCCATGTCGTCGGCATTGCTACGCTCGCCGCCTACCTGAGCTGGCCGACGGACGTGCTGACCTCGATCGCAGGCGTGCCGGTTCCCACGGCGATGCTGTGGTGCGGTATCAACGGCTTCTTCATGGTGTGGTGGCTGGGGCCGTCCTTCAGCATGCTGACAAGCCTGGTCGCCCCGGCCAACCGCGCCGTGGCGATGGCCCTGCAGACCATGCTCAGCACCCTGTGCGGCGTCGGCCTGGGCCCGGTGCTCACCGGCGCCCTAAGCGACCTGCTGCAGCCGGCCTTCGGTGTCGAGTCGCTGCGTTACGCGATGTTCCTGAGCTGCACCGCCACCAGCGTGGCGATCGTGCTGTTCCTGGTCATGCGCGCAGCGCTGCTGCGCGAGCAGCCTGCGCAGGCCGTCATGACGACGGCCTGACAGCCTACACGGCCAGATCGTCGAAGGCCGCGTACACGGCCTTCAGCCAGCTCTTGACGCGCTGGCGCTCGAGCATGCCCAAGGCATCATCGCCCGCACGCCGGTTCATCGCCGCCCAGAAGCTGGCATCCTGGCGATCGATCTTGCGCATGCTGGCTTCGTGCAGTTCCGGCAGGTTGATCACACGGGCCCCCATGGCTTGTGCGGCAGCAAGCTCGGCCGATGCATCGAGCTGGGAAAAGTCGCTGCCACGGCCATGGTTCTTGACCACCACATAGCGCGGACCTTCACCGTAGGTGTCGAGCAGCGCGCCCAGCAGGTCGACAGAATCCTTGCCGGCATCTGCGAGGTGCCAGAAGTTGACCTGCACGCCGAGCTCGGCAAGCAGTTCCAGCAGTTCGGACGTCTTGATCCAGCGCGCCAGCGGTGCGGCCGTCTGTGCTGCAAGATCGACAATCACGCTGTGGCCGATGCCCTCTTCTGGTGCGTCCTCGAACGGCAGCGCGATCTGGTCCAGCCCCTCGTAGCGGTCCACCACCACGGGGGCGGCATAGTCGGCGTAGAAACGGGCGAAGGTAGTGTGCGAGCGATCGGTATCGAAGCCGGTGAAGGGCCGGCCCTTGTCGATGTAGTACTGGGCCAGGGCGCGAGCAACAACCGACTTGCCCACGCCGCCCTTTTCGCCGCCGATGAAGTTGAGGGAACGCATTGTGTGTCCTGAGTGAATTACGCGGTGCTCCGCTTGCTGGCAAAGGCGCCATGCCAACGGCTACAAGCAACGATCGGGCCACAATGAGAGCATCGCAAACCCGAAGCCTTATCGACTTGCCTCCCGGCATCACCCCTGGGCCGCTGTCGGTCCCTGCGCCTTGCCCACGCCAGACGCAGCCGGGTGAGCAGATGGCTACGCTCGATGTGCCTCATTTCCAGCGATGGCCTCCTTGTGTCGCAGGGGGTCAATTCACGGTGTCGCCCGACAGGTGGTGGGCGACATGCGGGGTACCCTTACGCTGATTGACAGCGCCTCACACCACGATGCGCGCCAGCTTGGGATGCAGCGAGTCGAGTACGATCATCAGTTCTACGATGTCTTGCTGAGATCGTTAGGCTGCGCCACGACCCACCCGACCATCATCTGAGCAGATGAAAGCCTTCACTCCACGCCAAGCCCTGCTGCTATCTCTGGCGGCAGCGCTGATCACGATTGCAATGAAGACGGGGGCCTGGTGGCTGACCGGCTCAATCGGCTATTTGTCGGATGCCCTTGAGTCCCTGGTTAACCTGGCCGGGGCCGGTTTTGCGCTGTGGATGGTGGCCTACGCACGGCAGCCTGCTGATGACGACCACCAGTATGGGCATGGGAAAGCCGAGTACTTCTCGGCCGCCTTCGAGGGGGGATTGATCTTCATCGCCGCGTTGATCATCCTTCTCACCGCGGGAGAGCGGCTACTCAATCCACAGCCAATAGGTGATCTCGGTGTCGGCACCCTGCTGTCCGTCGGTGCAAGCCTGATTAACTTTCTGGTTGCACGCGTCCTGCTGCAGGTCAGCCGCGCGCACCGCTCGCTTGCACTCGAAGCCGACGCACGCCACCTGATGGCGGACGTGTGGACCACCGCTGGCGTCGTCTGCGGAGTCGGACTCGCCGTCGTTACCGGGTGGGGCTGGCTTGACCCCGTCGTTGCAGCCGCAGTCGCGTTGAACATCCTGCGCGAAGGCTGGGAGCTGATGCGGCGCTCGGTTGACGGCCTTATGGACCGCGCATTGTCAGCCGCCGAGGTCGCTGCCATAGAACGAACACTCAGTGAGGCTGCGCCACCTGGGTGTTTCCACAGCAAGCTAACCACGAGAGCCGCAGGTGCCATCCATTTCGCGCAAGTCGAGTTCTGCGTGCCGGGGGAATGGACAGTTGCAGAGGCCCATGCACTGGCGGATGCGATCGAGCGCACTGTGGAGGCACGTACCGGCACCCGCCTCACGGTTCACCTTGAGCCACTGCCACCGAGCGACTCGCCAGCCGATCATCCCTGAAAGTTCTTCCCAATGCACCTGCTGATCATCGAAGACGACCGCACCATCGCCGAGAACATATACGACTACCTCGAGGCGCGCGGTCACCAGTGCGACTACGCCGACTCGATCGCAGCGGCTTCGGCCTTGCTCGCGCGTACCCGGGTCGATGCCCTCGTCCTCGACCGCAACCTGTCCGACGGCGACGGTCTCGCGCTCGCGCGACGGCTGCGTACCGAGGGATGTGCGACGCCGATCCTGGTGCTGACCGCGCGCGATGCCCTGGAGGATAAGCTGCTCGGCTTCGAGGCTGGTGGCGACGACTATCTGGTCAAGCCCTTCGCCCTGCAGGAACTCGAGGTACGCCTGCTGGCGCTGGCGCGGCGCAATGCCGCGCGGCCGGCCGATTCCCTGCTCAAGCACGGCGCACTCAGCTACAACGCCGCGACCCAGGCGCTGTGCCTGCATGGGGAGCCCGTCACACTGCCGCCGAAGGCCCTGCGCCTGGTGGCCGAACTCTTGTCGCAGCCCGAACGCGTGTTCTCCCGCCGCGAGCTCGAGATCGCCGTGTGGGGTCACGAGCAGGACAGCAGCGACAACCTGCGCAGCGTGCTGCACACCCTGCGTCGCGCCCTCGGCGAGGATGCGTCCGCCCAAGTGGTGAATGTCCATGGCCTCGGCTACAAGCTCGTCAGCCGCTGAGGGCGCCTCGCAACGCGGCGCTCGGCGCTGGCTGCCGGGCGGGCTGCGCCTTCGCATCGCGCTGTCGGTCACGGCGATGCTGCTCGTGCTGATCGTCGCGCAATCGCTTGCGCTGGTGCGGCTCAACGAGGAGATGGAAGAAGAGTTCATCGCGGGCACGCTCGACGAGCAAGTGCACTACAGCATCGAGCACAGCCGCCAGCTCGGCACCCTGGTCGGTCCTCAGACGCCCACCATGACGCTCTACCGTTTTGTGCCGGGGGAAGCGCTGCCGCATGGGCTGGACGCGAAGCTGGCCGGCCTGCCAGTAGGCAATCACGAGTTCTGGTCGGCCGGGCGCGAACTGCACGTTGCCGTGCGCGAGGCTGACGGCCAACGCTACGTCCTCGTCTATGACGAATCCGAACACCGCGCGCGCGAGTCGGCCGTGGTCACCGCGGTCGTGATCGGCGGCCTGGTGCTGACTGCCTTGTCCTTCATCCTCGTCTACGCGATCGCTGCCCGGCTTACCCGCGGGCTGGAGACGCTGGCCGAGCGCGTCGAGGGCGAGCGCGACGGCACGCCCTTCGCCCATGCCGGACTCGAGGCCGAACTCCTCGCCGTGGCGCGCGCGCTGGACCGGGCCGAGGCGCGGCAGGCTGCCGTACTCGCCCGCGAGCGCGACTTCAACGCCAACCTGTCGCACGAGTTGCGCACCCCGCTGGCAGGCATACGCAGCGATGCCGAAATGCTGCTGACCGAGGCCGCGCTGTCGGACAAGGCCCGGCGCCGGGCACAACGCATCATCGCCACCACGGACCGCACCGCCGCGCTCGCCAACAGCCTGTTGCTGCTCGCGCGCGAGGCCCGCCCGCAGGCGATCGAGCCGGTCAACCTGAGCACGGCAGTACGAGACGCCTGGGCGCGCCTGCACACCGCGGGCGCACGGGCGGAGGCAGTGGACATCCGTATCGATCCCCAAGCCGAGATCACCGCCGACCCCGGCTTGCTGGCGCTGGTGCTGCACAACCTGCTCGACAACGCCGTGCGCCACGGCGAAGGGCATGCGATCGAGGTGGTGTTGGAGGGCAGCCAACTGGCCATCTGCGACCGCGGGCCCGGTTTCGGCAGCGAAGACCCGATACGCAGCTTCGAGCGCTTCCGGCGCGGCGGCAGTAAACCCGGCCACGGCCTCGGCCTGGCGCTGGTGCAGCACATCTGCAGCGCGTGCGGCTGGGCGGTCGGCGCCGCCAACCGGCCTGAGGGCGGGGCCTGCCTGACGATCGATTTCGGCACCGAGCGCTGACCGCGGTCTGTGCGCCTTCACACTTTCCTCACACCCGCCTCACGCTTTCCTCACACGCCGCTTCGTAGATTGCGCGGATCCTCCCCGGCTCCGCACAATCATGCCCGAACAGCGTCTGTCCTTCGTTCCCTCCCCATCAACGGCGACCCGCAAGCCGACTGATGCGCTCGCGTCGATCTGGCGTGCCGCTTGGCGCTGGCGCCCCGAACTTTCGACTGAGACGCTGCTGGTGGGTATCGGCGCCTACCTCACCCTGGTAAGCAACACCCCGTTCTGGCGCGCGCTGCTTGCCAGCCGCGGGGGCGAGGGCGGCACCCTGGAATACGTCCTCGCGATCGGCTTGGCGCTCACCGCGCTCAATGTCGTGCTGCTTGCACCGCTGCTCAACCGGTGGACGACCAAGCCGCTGCTGGGCGCCGTGGTCGTGGTCGCCGCGGTGGCGAGCTACTACGCCGGCCAGTTCGGTGTGTATTTCGATCCTGGCATGCTGCGCAACGTGCTGAGCACCAACATCGCCGAAGCGCGCGAGCTGCTCACGGCGGGCTTCTTCCTGAAGGTCGCCGCCCTGGCCCTGCCGCTGCTCTTCGTGCTTCAGCGCGCCCGCCTGCGCCAGCGACCGCCCAAGCGTGCGCTGGCGATTCGCGGCGCCGCCGTCGTGCTCGCGCTGATCGTGGGTGCAGGTGCGCTCGGCAGCGTGTTCAAGGACTTTTCGGGGCAGATGCGCAACCACAAGGAGCTGCGCTACCTGATCACGCCGGCCGCGCCGCTGTGGTCGATCGCCCGCGTGCTGAGCCGTGATGCCCAGGCCGCCAAGCTGCCGCGCCAGCCTGTGGGCACCGATGCCCGCCTGGGCGCGAGCTGGGCCACGTCGAAGAAGCCCGCGTTGTTCGTGATCGTGGTCGGAGAGACCGCGCGCGCGGCCAACTGGGGACTCAGTCGTGGAACTGGGCAGTCGGCAGCCCGCGACACTACTCCAGAGCTCGCTCGCCGCGAGGTCATCAACTTTCACGACGTAACCAGCTGCGGCACCAATACCGAAGTATCGGTACCGTGCATGTTCTCGCTACAGGGGCGGCGCAACTACGACGAGGACGCCATCCGCGGCAGCGAATCGCTACTCGACACCTTGCAGCGCGCCGGCCTGCGCGTGGTGTGGAACGACAACCAGTCGGGCTGCAAGGGCGTATGCGCCGGCGTCGAGACGATGCGCCCCGATCCCGCGGCCCTGCCCGAGCTGTGCGACGGCGAGCGCTGCCTCGACGAGGCGCTGCTCGAGAGCAGCCGCGGCCTGCTGCGCGACGCCAATGGCAATCTCGTGCTCGTGCTGCATCAGCTCGGCAACCACGGCCCAGCCTACTTCCGCCGCTACCCGGCGGCGTTTCGCCGCTTCACGCCGACCTGCGACGACGAGGACCTGTCAAAGTGCAGCCGCGAGCAGATCGCCAACAGCTACGACAACGCCTTGCTGTACACCGACCACATGCTCGCGCGCAGCATCGACCTGCTCAAGGCGTTCGAGCCGCGCTACGACAGCGCGCTGCTCTACGTCTCGGATCACGGCGAGTCGCTTGGCGAGAAAGGCCTCTACCTGCACGGCATGCCATATGCGATTGCACCGACAGAGCAAAAGAAGGTGCCGATGGTGATGTGGCTCTCAGAGGGGTTTGCCGCGCGTAACCAGCTTGATCTCAAGTGCCTGCGTTCTGAGGCAGACAAACCCGTGGCTCACGACCACCTCTTCCATACCGTGCTTGGCTTGCTCGACGTCGACACGGCAGTACGCGATGACGCCCTTGACATCACCACGCCTTGCCGGAGCTGAGCCCATGCCGACGGAACACATCTCCGCCCCGCTTGCCACCTGCAGCCAGGGTTCGTCGCGGGCATGGCTGTGGTCTCAGGCCGCGCTCCTGATCGCAAGCGCACTGACGCTGCTTTGGGTGTTCGAGACCACTGACCTCGACCGCCAATTGGCCGCCTTGCTTTTCGATCGCGAGCTTGATGCTTTTCCGCTGCGTCACGTCTGGTTCCTGGACGCGGTGATGCATAAGGCCGCCAAGCAGGTAAGCTACATCCTCGTCGCGGCCAGCCTCTGGTTGTGCTGGCAAGGCTGGAAGGGCCGCTTCAGCTGGCTACCGCCACGCAACGCCTTGCTCGCCGCAACCGGCATGGTTGCGATCCCCATCGCGACTTCGCTGGGAAAACTGCTGACAGCACGATACTGTCCGTGGGATCTGATCGACTTTGGCGGCTACGCACCGTACCTCGGCCTGTTCGAGGCGGCCCCGCAAGGTATCAAGGCGGGGCAGTGCTTCCCTGCGGGGCATGCGTCGGCAGGTTACCTGTGGATCGTTTGGGCTGTCGCCTTGCGGCCTGCAGGGCTGCGCACCGCCAGGCGCGCACTGCTGGCTGGCCTACTTGCCGGCGGCATCCTGGGCACGACCCGCATGCTGCAGGGCGCACACTTCTTGTCTCACACTCTGTGGACCTTATGGTTGGCCTGGGCCCTGAGCCTGAGCCTTGCTGTTGCCCTACGCGCTGACCTTGCCTTGGGAAATCAGCACAGGGCTTGACTGGATACAGGCGCGGCGACCAGCCACCGAGCACTCCTTTTCGCTCTGACCGTGCGACAGATCTACGTTTGATATCCGTGATCCTCGTCAGAGGATATGAATCCCCGTCGCGCAGTAACGCAAAGTGCTGCACTTGGTGCGAACTCCGGCAGCATGCGCAGCGTGCTCCCGACCATGCTGGGAAGGCCTGACCCATTGAATTCTCTGGCGCGCCCGAGACGATTCGAACGTCCGACCCCTGCCTTCGGAGGGCAGTACTCTATCCAGCTGAGCTACGGGCGCGCGGTGTGCGTGGAAAGACGTCCACGCAAGGCCGGGAAGCATAGCCGCGTTTGCAGGCAAAGTCCATGCCGCACTGCCACAATGGTTTTTACACAGCTATAATCGCGGCTTTAGATCTCGTCTTGCGCCACCAGTCAAAGGATCCAAGCATGTCGAACCAACGCAACCAGCGCCCCGTCCGCCTCGCAATGCCTGTCGTCGCCATGGTCGCAGCCGCGCTGCTGGCGGGCTGTGGCAAGCAGAGCTCCGTCGATCCGGAGCTCACGGCGACCCTGATCCAGCCCGTCGCCCGCGTCGAGATCCAGGCGGTCACGATTACCCCGGGGACGCGGACCGGCGAGCAGATCTACAAGTCGATCTGCGCAGCCTGCCACGACTCGGGCGCCGTGGGCGCACCGAAGACGGGTGACGCCGCTGGCTGGAGCGCCCGTCTCGGCCTGGGCTTCGAGGGCCTGACCGCCTCGGCCATCGCTGGCAAGGGTGCGATGCCCGCACGCGGCGGCGGCAGCGACCTGACCGATACCGAAGTCGCACGCGCAGTGGCCTATCTGGCCAACACGGTCGGCGCCGGCTACACCGAGCCGCCGGTCGAGCAGTAAGACCCGCAGCGGCACCCGACTCGGGACACGCACCGCAGCAACTGAAAGGGCAGCCTCGCGCTGCCCTTTTTTGTGGCTGTCGCTGCGCGCGCAGCCGGTTCAGGCCTTGCCGTCGCGGTTCTCGAACATCGCCATCAGGTTGGCCAGCCGCGCCTTTCCCTCTTCTTTCGACACCGGCTGGGCGGTCTTGCGGTCGTTCATCTTGATGTCGCCGCCCATCTCCGCGATGAAGCGGCTCGGCTCGCAAGGGCGGAACTCCTTGCCCGACTTGCGCCGCTCGCACCAGGTGATGTTGAGGCTGCGCTGGGCGCGGGTGATGCCCACATACATGAGCCGGCGCTCTTCCTCGACCTTGTCCTCGTCGATGCTGCTCTGGTGGGGCAGCAGGCCTTCCTCGACGCCAACCAGGAAGACGTGGGGGAACTCCAGGCCCTTGGAGGCGTGAAGGGTGGCCATCTGGACGCCGTCGAAGTCGGGGTCTTCCTTGTCGAGCATGGACATCAGCGCGATGGTCTGGGTGAGCTCGAGCAGGTTCTTGCCGTCCTCCTCACCCTTGCGGCCCAGCCAGCCGACGAAGTCGCGCACGTTGCTCCACTTGGATTCGGCCTCGCGCGTGTCGCAGTGCTCGAACAGCCAGGCCTCGTAGCGGATGGCGGCCAACAAGTCTTCGAGCAATTGCGCCGCGGGCTCGCGCGGGGCACGGTACTGCAGGCGGTTGATGTAGGCCGCAAACTCCTGCACACCCTGCAGTTGCTTGGCGTTGAGGTGCTGGGTCAGCCCTTCCTCGAACACTGCGGCGAACAGGCTGGACTGGCGATGCCCGGCATAGGCGCCGAGCGCCTCGATGGTGGCGGCACCGATGCCACGGCGCGGGGTGGTGATGGCGCGGATGAAGGCGAGGTCGTCGTCTTCATTGACCAGCAGGCGCAGCCAGGCGATCAGGTCGCGGATCTCGGCCTTGTCGAAGAAGCTCTGCCCGCCCGACATCACATAGGGGATACGGTGGTTGCGCAACTGCTGCTCGATGATGCGCGCCTGATGGTTGCCGCGGTAGAGGATGGCGTAGTCCTTGAAGCGGGTGCGGTGCTCGAACTTGTGCGCGGTGATCTTGGTCGCCACCCATTCGGCCTCGTGCTCGGCGTCGCGGCAGTTGGTGACGACGATCTGCTCGCCCTGGCCGTGCTCGGACCACAGGCGCTTGTCGAAGAGCTTCTCGTTGTTGGCGATGACGGTGTTGGCGGCCTCGAGGATGCGGCGCGAGGAGCGGTAGTTCTGCTCCAGCTTGATGACCCTGAGCTTGGGATAGTCCTGCTGCAGCAGCTTCAGGTTCTCCACATCCGCGCCGCGCCAGGCGTAGATGGCCTGGTCGTCGTCGCCGACCGCGGTGAAGGCGCCGCGCACGCCTGACAGCAACCTCAGCAGCCGGTACTGGGCACGGTTGGTGTCCTGGTATTCGTCCACGAGCAGATAGCGCAGCTTGTTCTGCCAGCGCTCGCGCACCTCGGGGTGCTCGTCGAACAGGCGCACCGGCAGCGAGATGAGGTCGTCGAAGTCCACTGCCTGGTAGGCGCGCAGGGTGCGCTCGTATTCCTTGTAGAGCTTGGCGGCGACCGAAGCGATCTCGCTGTCGGCGAGCTGCGCCGCCTCCTCGGGCGTGATCATCGCGTTCTTCCACGACGAGATCTGCCACTGCATCTGCTTGGCGATGCCCTTGTCGTTATCGCCGGCAACGTCCGACACGATCTGCACGGTATCCGAAGCATCGAGGATGGAGAACTGCGGCTTCAGCCCGCAGTGCTTCGCCTCCTGGCGGATGATGCGCACACCGAGCGCGTGGAAGGTGCATACCGTGAGCCCGCCCGGCGCCCGCCCGCCCATGATGTGGGCGACGCGTTCCTGCATCTCCTTGGCGGCCTTGTTGGTGAAGGTGATGGCGGCGATGTTGGACGGGTTGAGCCCGCACTCGTTGATCAGATGCGCGATCTTGTGCGTGATCACCCGCGTCTTGCCACTGCCGGCGCCGGCCAGCACCAGGCAGGGGCCGTCGAGATAGCGGATCGCTTCGCGCTGGGGCGCGTTGAGGAGGGCGGACATCGTGGCGGCACGGCAAAAAACGAAGCCACCCGGGCGGGTGGCGGAGGCCAATTCTAGCCGATCGCACCCGCCAGGAGCGCCATCGTTACAGATCGAGCGGGACGATCACGTCAAACAGGCACCAAACCTCGGCCAGCCACGCGCCCGGGTCGACAAACGGCTTGTCGAACCCGCATGATCCCGTACTGTCGTACCCAGGGCGGCGTTCCGCTGCCATCGACAGCCCTCCATCATCACCAGCCACTGCCCATGCCCACGACCCGCGCCGTGCTGTTCGCTGCCCTCTCCGCAGCGGCCCTGCTCACCCTGCCACCGCCCGCCGAAGCCCAGCGCGCCGGCAACGTCGGTGGCTGCGACATCCGCCGCGGCACCCTGTGCACCAACATGAACCTGAACGGCGCCGAGCTACCCGGGGTGAATCTCGCCAACTCGCAGTTCACCCGATCGGACCTGTCAGGTGCCAACCTGCGCGGCGCCACGCTCAACGAGGCGAACTTCTCGCAGGCCGAGATGGGCGCGATCGCCCTCGACGGGGCCTCGATGCTGCGCACCAACCTGCGCGGCGCCCGCCTGGGCGATGCCAGCCTCAAGGAGGCGAACCTGCGCAACGCCATCCTGCAGAACGCCGATCTACACGGTGCGGACTTCAGCGCGGCGCAGCTTGGTGGCGCCGACCTGACCAATGCCCGGGCGGAGGGCGCCCGCTTCGACGGCGCCGACCTGCAGCGTGCCAACCTGCGCGCGGCCAAGCTGTCGGGCGCGTCTTTCGCAGGCGCCAACCTGCAGGGCGCCAACTTCACCCGCGCCCAGCTCACCAACGCCGACCTGAGCGGGGCCAACATCGAGCAGGCGATCTTCCTCAACGCCCAGACCGACGGCTGCAAGGGTTGCCCGTGAGCAAGCGAGGAACGACCACCGCGCTGAGCGGGGGACAACTCAGTCGAGCGTGAACTCGAAGGTGCTGACCACGCGCAAACGCTTGCCGATGGTGCGCGAGCTGTCCATCTCCGAGCCGTCGTCGTCGAGGATGCGGATCGTGCCCTGGTTGGCACTGCGCAAGGCACCGAGCCTTGCGCCAGCGTCAGCGGCAAACTTGCGTGCCTGTTCGCGGGCGCTGAGGGTGGCTTCCTCGAGCAGCATCGGCTTGACGTCGTTGAAGCCGCGCAGCTGATACAGCGGCGCGCCGTCGCCGCCTTCTCCGCCAAGCTGGATGCCGGCCTCGATGAGCGGATCGACCCGGTTCGACGACGCCGCCACCAGGTCTACGCGCGCCGACTTGACCACCACCTGTCCGCGGCCGTTGAAGCGCAGGGCAACCTGATCGGGACCATACTCGCGCGCGAGCAGGTCCTGCACCTGCAGGGGGCGGGCGTCGATCTCGTCGTCGGTGAAACCCTGCGCGCGCAGGAAGGCGAGCACGCGCTCACGATCGGCGGTGAGTGCCTGTTGCACGCGTCCGAAGTCGTTGTCGGCGCGGCGGAAGGCGAGGGTCCACACCGCAAAGTCGCTCTTGACGTCGCGCTCGGCGAGACCCTTCACGGTGATGGTGCGCTCGGCCATGCGAAAGCGCTCGATGCCCTTTGCCACCTGCATGCCGGCAAAGCCGATGCCGATGGCCAGGATCAGCGCCGGGAGGACCCCGATCCGGCTGTCGGCCATGATTACACTACGCCTGCGCCGTGCGCCTGCTGGTCGGCCCAGTAGCTCGAACGCACCATCGGACCGCAGGCGGCGTTCTTGAAGCCCATCTTCAGCGCTTCGGTTTCGAACATCTTGAAGGTGTCCGGATGCACGTAGCGCAGCACCGGCAGGTGGCCACCGGAGGGTTGCAGGTACTGGCCGATGGTGAGCATCTCGACGTCGTGGGCGCGCATGTCGCGCATGACCTCGAGGATCTCGTCGTCGGTCTCGCCCAGGCCCACCATGAGCCCGGACTTGGTCGGCACCTCGGGATGACGGGCCTTGAACTCCTTGAGCAGCTTGAGCGAGTAGGCATAGTCTGAGCCGGGGCGCGCCTGCTTGTAGAGGCGCGGCACGGTCTCGAGGTTGTGGTTCATGACGTCGGGCGGGGCGGCGTCGAAGATGTCGAGTGCGATCTCCATGCGGCCGCGGAAGTCCGGCACCAGCACCTCGATGGTGGTCTTGGGCGACACCGCACGCGTCTCGCGGATGCAGTCGACGAAGTGCTGGGCGCCGCCGTCGCGCAGGTCGTCGCGGTCCACCGAGGTGATGACGACGTAGTTCAGGCGCATCGCGGCGATGGTGCGGGCCAGGTCGATCGGCTCATTCGGATTGAGCGGATCGGGACGGCCGTGGCCGACGTCGCAGAACGGGCAGCGCCGCGTACAGATGTCGCCCATGATCATGAAGGTGGCCGTGCCCTTGCCGAAGCATTCATGGATGTTCGGGCACGAGGCTTCCTCGCATACCGTATGGAGCTTGTGCTCGCGCAGCGTCTCCTTGATCTCGTTGAAGCGCTCGGCTTCCTGGCCGGCACCGAGCTTGATGCGGATCCAGTCGGGCTTCTTGAGGCGTTCGGCGGGGACGATCTTGATCGGGATGCGGGCGGTCTTGTCTGCGCCGCGCTGCTTGCGCACTGGGGTTTCCATGGTCGCTGTTCTCTGTGGGTTCGGCGTGGGACGCGCTGGGGGAGCGGGGGATTATGAACCGGAGCGCGTCGCTTAGACAGCCTGCTCGGCGCGATGTGCAGTATCGGTGGCGCCAGCGGTATCCGCCAACGGCGGCAGCAGACGCTGCAGATGAGCGAGCAGGACTTCGCCGACCTCCTCCACGCTGGCCTCGATGCCGAAATCGCGCATGCGGATCGTCTTCAGGCCTTCGTAGCCGCAAGGGTTGATCCAGCCGAAGGGGGCGAGGTCGGCATCGACGTTGATGGCGAGGCCGTGGTAACTGCAGCCGTTCCTGACCCGCAGGCCAAGCGCGGCGATCTTGTCGCCTGCGACGTACACACCGGGCGCGCCGTCCTTGCGCTCGGCATGCAAGCCATAACCGGCCAGGGTGTCGATGATGGCCTGCTCCATCAGATGCACCAGTTCGCGCACCTTGAGCCGGCGCCGGTGCAGGTCCAGCAACAGGTAGGCTACCAGCTGGCCGGGACCGTGGTAGGTGATCTGCCCGCCGCGGTCGATGTGCACCAGCGGGATGGCGGCCGGATTCTGCAGCAGATGCTCGGGCTTGCCCGCCTGGCCCAGGGTGTACACCGGCGGGTGCTGCAACAGCCAGATCTCGTCGGGGGTGTCGGCGCCGCGTTCGGCAGTGAACACGCGCATGGCCTCGAGCGCCGGCGCGTACTCCACCAGGCCGAGGCGCTTGACGATCACAGCACCACCTTGACCATCGGGTGCGAGGTGAGCTCGCGGTACAGGGCGTCGACCTGCGCCTGGGACACGGCACGGAAGGTGCAGGTCACGGCCAGGTAGTTGCCCTTGCTCGAGGGCCGCATCTCGGCACCTGCGGGGTCGAAGTCGGGCGCATGGCGCAGCACGACATCGGTGACCGCCTGGGCAAAGCCATCCACGCGCACACCCATCACCTTGATGGGGAAGCTGCAGGGGTATTCGATCAGGGTCTGGCGCGTCTGCGCGCCGGGAGCGTCAGCCATTTCGCATCACCGTAAGCTTGAAGTCCTGGTACCAGGCGTACATCTGGCGGCCCATCGGGCCAGGCTCGCCGCTGCCCACCGGGCGGCCGTCGAGCGTGGTGATGGGCAGCACCTCCTTGGTGGAGGAGGTCATCCACAACTCGTCGGCGCTGCGCACCTCGGCTTCAAGCACCTCGCGCACCTCATGCCGCATGTCGCGGCTGCGGGCGAGTTCGAGCACCACGTCGTAGGTGATGCCGGGCAGCATGAGGTGGCTCTTGGGCGGCACCAGCAGCACACCGTCCTTGCACACGAAGATGCTGGAGGCGGCACCTTCGGTGAGGAAACTGTCGCGGAACAGCACGGTCTCCGCGCAGCCATTGTCGATCGCGTGCTGGCGCAGCAGACAGTTGGCCAGCATCGATACGGTCTTGAGGTCGCAGCGCAGCCAGCGGATGTCGGCCGCGCTCACCGCCGCGACACCGCGCGCGAGCTGCTCGGCGCCCGGCGTGACCAGCGGCTCGCTCATCAGGAAGACGGTGGGCTGGATTTCGGGGCCGGGGAAGGCGTGGTTGCGCTTGCTGTCGGCGCCGCGCGTCACCTGCAGGTAGACCGACTGGTCCTCCCACGGGTTGCGGGCGACGATCTCGCCGATGATCGCCTTCCAAGCCGGTGCCGTATGGGGGTTGTTCAGCCGCATCGCCGCCAGCGTGCTGGCCAGGCGGGCGACGTGCTCATCGACGCGGAAGGGCCGCCGCGAGTACACCGGGATGACCTCGTAGGCGCCATCGCCGAACAGGAAGCCGCGGTCCATCGGCGACACACGCGCCTCGGCAAGCGGGAGGTACTGGCCATTGACGAAAGCAGTCACCATCGTGGGGTCTCCAACTGAGAGGCTCGCGCCGATCACAGGCGCTTGAACAACATCACGATCGCATCCCACAGGCGGCCGAAGAAACCGGCCACCGGTACGTCCTGGAGGGCAAGCACAGGATACTGGCCGATCTGCTCGCCATCGATCCGCAGCGACAGCACGCCCACCTCCTGGCCCTTCTCGATCGGCGCGACGAGCGGCTGGCGGCTCTCCAGCGTGACCTGGATCTTGTCGGCCGATTCCTTGGGCAGCGACATCACGAAGTCGGTGGTGAAGCCCACCGGCAGCTCGTTCACCTTGCCCTTCCAGACGCGGAACTGCGACAGCGCCTCCTCGGCCTTGTAGAGCTTGACCGTGTCGTAGAACTGGAAGCCGAAATTGAGCAGCTTGAGCGACTCCTGCGCACGCACGGTGTCCGAGGCGGCGCCGAGCACGACCGCCACCAGGCGGCGGGGGCCGCGCTCGGCAGTGGACACCAGGCAGTAGCCGGCCGTGCTGGTGTGGCCGGTCTTCATGCCATCGACGGTGGGGTCCATGTACAGCAGGCGGTTGCGGTTGGGCTGGCGGATGTTGTTGTAGGTGAACTCCTTCATCGAGTACAGGCTGAAGTACTCGGGGAAGTCGCGGATGATCGCGCTCGCCAGCAGGGCAAGGTCGTTGGCGGTGGTGTAGAGCTGCGGATCGGGCAGGCCGGTGGAGTTGGTGAAGTTGGTGTTGCGCATGCCCAGGCGCTGGGCCTCGCGATTCATGAGCGCCGCGAAGGCCTCCTCGCTGCCGGCGATCAGCTCGGAGATGGCGACGCAGGCGTCGTTGCCCGACTGCACGATGATGCCCTTGATCAGCTCATCGACCGTGACCTCCTTGCGCGGCTCGATGAACATGCGCGAGCCCTCCATGCGCCATGCACGCTCGGACACCGGCACCACCTGATCGGCGCCGATCGTGCCCGCCTTGAGCGCCGAGAAGGTGAGATAGGCCGTCATCAGCTTGGTGAGCGAGGCCGGCTCGATGCGGGTGTCCGCATCTTTGGCGACCAGGGTCTGGCCGGTGGCGTGGTCCGCCAGGACCCAGGCATTGGCGGCCAGCACCGGCGGCGGCACGGACTGCGCAAGTGCAGTCAACGAAAACAGCGAGACAAGAACGGCGATCAGAAAACGCATGACGAAACCCGGGGAATGGAAGAAGGAAGACGCGGGGCGGCACGAGCGGCTCGGCGCGGGGCCCTGTCGGCCCCACTGGCTGGCTGGCCCCGGCGCAGCGGCCCAATTATAGGCGCCGGTCGATGACAGACCCAAAACGAAAGGCTTTGTTGCATCCCGCCTGCCGCGCTGGCTCAGCGCACCACCACGAAGGGCTTGAGCTTGAGCAGGCTGCCCATGCGCTCGGCGGCGCTGCGTGCCGCATCGACCGACTCGTAGGGACCGGCATGGAGCCGGAAGCGTTCGCCGTCGGCGAGCAGCTCGAAGCGCTCGGCCAGCGCCGCCGCCCTGCCCTGCACGGTGTCGCGGAAACCCTCGGCGTTGGCGTAGGACGCGAAGGCGCCGAGCTGCAGGAAGATGCCGCCGCTGGCCGATGCGATGGGCGGCACCAGCCCGCCGGCGCCATCGGCCGTTGCGAGTGCGGCGGACGTCGGCGCCGGCGCTGTGCTGCCCTGCATGTCGACCGCTGACGCGGCCGGCGCGGGCAGGGGCTCGAGCGCACGTGCGGCCAGCGCCGGTTCGCCGGCAGCGACCACGCCCTCGTCGGCGCGCGCAGCGAGCGGCGGTACCGGCCGCGTGCTCGCCACCAGGGGAGCCTCGTCGGGCAGGATCTGCTCGACCTCCACCTGCGCGCTGCCGGCGTTGATATAGCCCAGACGGTGCGCAGCAGCGTACGACAGGTCGATGACACGGCCGCGCAGGAAGGGGCCGCGGTCATTGACCCGCACCACCACCGAACGCCCGTTGTCGAGATGGGTGACGCGCACGTAGCTCGGGATCGGCAGCGTCGGGTGCGCAGCGGTCATGGCGTACATGTCGTAGGGCTCGCCGCTCGAGGTCGGCCGGCCGTGGAAGCGCCGTCCGTACCAGCTCGCGTGGCCACGCTGGCGGAAAGGGCGCACTTCGGTCACCGGCACGAAGCTCTGCCCCATCACGTGGTAAGGCCTGTTGGCAAAGCGGTGCAGAGGCTCCGCGCGAGGCTCGGCATCGGGGATGTTGTCGAGGTCGTCGGGCAACACGTCGTCGGGACCGTCGTCCAGGTAATAGCCTCCGCCACGCGTCGCGCGCGCCGGTGCTGGCGCGCGCGCAGCCGGCTGCGTCGTCGGCGCGCTGGCGACCGGTTCGTCGCCCTGTCTGGGGGTCGAGCCGCAACCGGAGAGCAAACCGGCGAACAGGGCCAGGCAGAACGACAGGGGCAGGAGCCGGCTGCCGGCAGCGCGCGCGGCACCGGCAGGGGAGGTCGAAGGCGTCGGATTCATCTTTCCGTCCGAAGGTCAGGTCTTGTCTGCAAAGCGGCTGCGCTGGATGCTCATCAGGATACCGATGCCCAGACAGAGCGTGACCAGTGCAGTTCCGCCATAACTGATGAAGGGCAGTGGCACGCCCACTACGGGCAGGATGCCGCTGACCATGCCCATGTTCACGAAGGCGTAGGTAAACAGGATCATCGTGATTGCGCCGGCCAGCAGCCGCGTCGCATGGGTCGGCGCGTTGGCGGCAATGTGAAAGCCGCGCAGCAGCATGAGCACGTACACGACGAGCAGGGCCACCGCACCGATCAGGCCGAACTCCTCGGCGAGCACGGCGAAGATGAAGTCGGTGTGGCGCTCGGGCAGGAAGGCGAGGTGGGTCTGGGTGCCATCCATCCAACCCTTGCCCATGAGGCCGCCCGAGCCGATCGCGATCGTCGACTGGATGATGTGGAAGCCCTTGCCGAGCGGGTCGCGGGTGGGGTCGAGCAGGGTGCACACGCGCTGCTTCTGGTACTCGCGCAGCACCTGCCAGTCCACTTCGGGCTGGCACAGCGTGTCGCCGAAGGCGACGATCGAGCCCAGGCCGATCACGCCGGCGACCACCAGCGGAATGATCAGCTTCCACGACAGCCCGGCGAAGAAGATCACGAAGATACCCGAGGCCGCCACCAGCAGGCTGGTACCCAGGTCGGGCTGGATCAAGATCAGCGCCACGGGGGCCACGAGCAATGCCGCCGCGACGCAAAAATCCAGCGCCCGCGTCTGGGCCTCGCGCTGCTGGAAGAACCAGGCCAGCATCAACGGCATGGCGATCTTCATCAGTTCCGAGGGCTGGATACGTGCCACGCCCAGGTCCAGCCAGCGCTGCGCCCCCTTCGACACCTCGCCGAACAGGTCCACCGCGATCAGCAGCAACACGCCCAGCACGTAGAGTGGCACCGCCAGCGCGAGCAGGCGCTGCGGCTTGAGCAGCGCCAACGCCCACATGCCCAGCAGCGCGATGGCGAAATGGGTGAGTTGCGAATCGACACGCTCGGGCGAGGCGCTCTGCATCAGGACGTGGGCGCTCGCCAGCAGCACGGCGAGCAGCACCAGCAGCACCGGGTCGAGCGGGCGAACGGCGGCGCGCAGCAGCGCGAACGGATTGAAGCGGGTCTCGTTCATCGCGTCACCCTCGTCGGCTGCCCAGGCACCAATGCTGCCTGCGGCACGGCGGGCGCAGCAGGTTCGCGCGGCGGCGGATCACCCTCGCCGGTACGCGCCGGCGCTGTGCCATTGGCCGCATCCTCGGACTCGGTGGCGTTGTCGTCTTCCGCTGCAGGCGCACCTGCGCGCTGGTCGAGCAGGTAGTAGTCGATCACCTGGCGGGCAATGGGTGCAGCCGACTGCGAGCCGAAGCCGCCGTTCTCGACCAGCACGGCAAGCGCGATCTTGGGGTTCTCGGCGGGCGCGTAGGCGACGAACCAGGAGTGGTCGCGCAGGCGCTCGCGCACGTTCTTCTCGACATAGCGCTGGCCGCGCAGCGAGAACACCTGGGCGGTACCGGTCTTGCCGCCAACGCTGTAGGGCGCACCCTGGAAGGCCCGCCGCCCGGTGCCGCTCTTGTTTACATCCACCATGGCGTCCAGCACGGCCTTGAGATGCGCCTGCTTGAGCGGGATCTCGCGCAGCGGCTCGGGCTCGATCGCCCGCCGCTCGCCGGTACGCGAATCGACCACGTACTTGACCACGTGCGGGCGGAACAGCTTGCCGTCATTGACCAGGGCTGCCATCGCGTTGGCGAGCTGCAGCGGCGTGAAGGCGTTGTAGCCCTGGCCGATGCCGACCGAGATGGTCTCGCCCGCGTACCAGCGCTGTTGCTCGGGCTTGCGGAAGCGGTTGCGCTTCCATTCCGGGGACGGCAGCACACCGATGGCTTCGCCCGGCAGGTCGATGCCGGTGCGATCACCGAAGCCGAAGGGCGCCATGAAGCTGGCGATGCCCTCGATGCCGAGCTCGTTGGCGAGCTGGTAGTAGTAGGTGTTGCACGACACCACGATCGACTTGTGCAGGTCGACCATGCCGTGGCCGCCGATCTTGTCATCCATGAAGCGATGGCCGCCGAAGTTGAAATAACCGACGTCGTGGATTGCCTGCCTCGCCGTGCGCTTGCCGGTTTCCAGCCCGGCGAGCGCCATGAAGGGCTTGAAGGTGGAGCCTGGCGGATAGGTGGAGTAGATGGCGCGGTGCAGCAGGGGATGGTCGGGCGACTCGTTGAGCGCGCGCCAGTCCTGCGTGGAGATGCCATCGACGAAGAGGTTGGGGTCGTAGGTCGGCATCGATACCAGGGCGAGCACGCCGCCGGTGGAGGGCTCGATCGCCACCAGCGCACCGCGGCGGTCGCCGAAGGCAGTCTCGGCCACCCGCTGCAACTCGATGTCCAGGGTAAGCTCGAGATCGTTGCCCGAACTGGCCGGGGTGTGGGACAGCGCGCGCACCGCACGCCCGCTGGCGTTGACTTCGACCTGCTCGACGCCGGTGGTGCCATGCAGTTCGGCCTCGTAGGACTGTTCCAGGCCGGCCTTGCCGATGTGCAGGGTGCCGCGATAGTTGGCGGTCTGGCCGCGCTCCTCGATGCGCTCGACGTCGCGCTCGTTGATGCGGCCGATGTAGCCCACCACATGCGCCGCGGTCGTGCCCTGGGGGTAGTCGCGCAGCAGGCGGGCACGCACATCCACCCCGGGCAGGCGGTAGCGCTGCGACACCACACGCGCCACCTCCTCGTCGGTGAGCCGGCTGCGCACCGGCACGCTCTCGAAGTTGCGACTCTCCTCGAACAGCTTGCGGAAGCGGCGCAGGTCGCGGGGCTCGATCGGCACCAGGGTGGAAAGCTCGGCCAGCGTCCCCTCGAGGTCGCGCACCTCGGAAGGCATGATCTCCAGGGTGTAGGTGGCGTAGTTGCGCGCCAGCACGACGCCGTTGCGGTCGACAATGGTGCCGCGGTGCGGCACCACCGGCAGCAGCGCGATGCGGTTGTCTTCGGCGCGGGTCAGGAAGTAGTCGTGACGCTGGACCTGCAGGAAGTGGAAGCGTGCCGCGAGCAGGCCGAGGCAGATGAGGACGAACACGGCCGCCACCACTACACGCAGCCTGAAGCGGGCAAGATCGGCGGCCGGTGTGCGAAACTCGGTCATCGGCGCCCCGCCTCAGATGGGGCGATTGTCATCGCGCTCCACCGGCTGGTATTGCGGCAGCAGCAGCAGGAAGGACAGCGGCGCCCACAGCAGCGCACTGCTGAAGCTCGACAGGAAATAGGACCAGCCGGGGAACTCCCCTCCCGCCAGCAGGCGTACCGCCATCATCAGGAGCTGCGCCAGCAGCAGCAGGGGCAGCACATGCAGCGCCTGCTGCCACGACGGGAACCACAGCACGCGGCGCGCCAGGGTGTTGGCAAGGTAGGCGAGCACCACGTAGGCCAGCGCATGCTGGCCCATGGCCGCGCCCAGGCCGACATCGACCAGCAGGCCAAACACGAAGCCCACGCCCATGCCGATGCGCAGCGGCTCGCGCACGCACCAGAAGGCGAGCACCAGCGCCACCCAGTCGGGCAGGCCGGGGGTGCGGCCAGTCGGGATGTATTCGAGGCCCAGTGCCGCGAACAGGCTCAGGTAAACGAACCAGAGCTTGACCGGCAGCAGGATGCGGCTGGAGCGGTTGGTCGGCTGCATGGCTCAGCGCCTCCCTTCGGGCTCGGAGGCCGGGGGCGGAGGCGGATACGCCGCACGCCCCACCACCAGCACCTGCACACTGCGCTCGATGGCGGCGAGCGGTTCGCAGTCGATGCGGGCAAAGGCATCGGCCTCGCGATTGACGCTGAGCACCTTCGCCACCGGCAGGCCCGGCACATAGACGCCGTCCAGGCCGGACGTCACCAGCTGGTCGCCGGGCTGAATATCGACGTCGGCCAGCACATGACGCATCTCCAGGCTGCCGCGACCGGTGCCGTAGAGCACGCCGCGCACGCCGTTGCGCACCACGCTCACCGGAATCGACTGGCGACGGTCGGTGAGCAGCGTCACCTCGGACTGGATCGGATGCACACGCGTGACCTGCCCGATGACGCCCTGGGCATCGACCACCGCCAGCCCCGGCTCCACGCCCTGCTGCGCGCCGCGATCGAGGATGACCTTGCGTGCGAAGGGGTCGGGCGCGTTGTAGAGGATGTCGGCGGCGACGCTGCGTACGGCGATGCGCTGCGACATCTCGAGCAGGCCGCGCAGCTCGGCGTTCTCGCGCTCGAGATGGTCGAAGCGCAACAGGCGCTCACCGACGTCGAGCTGGTGGCGGCGCAGCTCGGCGTTCTCGAGCTGGACGTCGATCAGGGTGCCGAAGTAGCGCGCGGCATTGCGCACCACGTCGGCCGGCGTGGAGGCCGCCATCTGCAGCGGATAGGTGATCACCGACAGGCCGTTGCGCACCACCTCGAGGTAGCGGAAGCGCAGGTCGGCCACCAGCAGCACCAGGCACAGGGCGACGAACATGAACAGGCGCGCCAGGGGGGCCAGGCCGCGCTTGAAGATCGGAGGAGGCTGATGGCCGACGAAAGACATCCGCTAGAAACCAGGGCCGTCAGGTTGAGGCGCGAAGCCGGGCCCCGGCGCGCAGGCCGGGGCGGGGCATCACTCGGAGGTGAAGATGGAAGCGAGCTGGTCCATCTTGTCGAGCGCCATGCCGCAGCCGCGGGCGACGCAGGTCAGCGGCTCCTCGGCCACGACCACCGGCAGGCCGGTCTCTTCCATCAGCAGGCGGTCGAGGTCGCGCACCAGGGCGCCGCCGCCGGTGAGCATCATGCCGCGCTCGGCGATGTCGGCACCCAGTTCGGGCGGGGTCTGCTCGAGGCCGATCTTGACCGCGGACACGATCTGGTTCATCGGCTCGGTGAGCGCCTCGAGGATCTCGTTGGACGAGATGGTGAAGCTGCGCGGAATGCCCTCGGCCAGGTTGCGGCCCTTGACCTCCATCTCGCGCACCTCGGAACCGGGGAAGGCGGAGCCGATTTCCTTCTTGATGTTCTCGGCGGTGGTCTCGCCGATGAGCATGCCGTAGTTGCGGCGGATGTAATTGACGATGGCTTCGTCGAACTTGTCGCCACCGACACGCACGCTGCCTGCATAGACCATGCCGCCGAGCGAGATCACGCCGACCTCGGTGGTGCCGCCGCCGATGTCGACCACCATCGAGCCGGTGGCGTCCGACACCGGCAGGCCGGCGCCGATCGCCGCCGCCATGGGCTCCTCGATCAGGAATACCTGCGAGGCGCCGGCCGCCAGGGCCGCGTCGCGGATCGCGCGGCGCTCGACCTGGGTCGAACCGCAGGGCACGCAGATGATGATGCGCGGACTGGGCGACAGCAGGCGCGAGTCGTGCACCTTTTTGATGAACTGCTTGATCATCTGCTCGGTGACGACGAAATCGGCGATCACGCCGTCCTTCATCGGCCGGATGGCAGTGATGTTGCCGGGCGTCTTGCCGAGCATGAGCTTGGCCTGGTGACCGACCGCCTGGATGGAGCGCTTGGCGTTGGGCCCGCCCTCGGTGCGGATCGCCACCACCGAGGGTTCGTCGAGGACGATGCCCTTGCCGCGCACGTAGATCAGGGTGTTGGCGGTGCCGAGATCGATCGCGAGATCGTTGGAGAAGTAGGAGCGGAGAAAACCGAACATGAATGGTTCCGAAACCGGTGGAGTGGTCGAGCCGCGTGCCGCATCGCCTGAATCCCGCAGCAACACGAAACCCCGCCCGTGCTGCAATGCAGTGCAGCCCCAGGCGGGGCAAAGATGATTATGATAACCTACAAACCTTTGTGGATTCAGCAGGTTTTGTTACCTCATGTCGCTGTCCAATGATCAAGTCGGGCACATCGCCCGCCTCGCGCGCATCGCGCTCTCCGACGCCGAACTGGACGCCACCCGTGCCAAGCTGAACGGGATCTTCGAGCTCATCGAGCAGATGCAGGCGGTCGACACCAAAGGGGTCGAGCCAATGAGCCATCCGCAGGAGCTCGCCACCCGCCTGCGCCCCGACCTCGTCACCGAGCCAGACCGCCGCGACGCCTTCCAGAAGGTCGCACCGCAGACCGAAGCCGGCCTCTATCTGGTGCCGAAAGTCATCGAATGACCCGCCCCGCGGTCCTGCCCCCGTCGTTGGCCGCCACCGCGGCATCCACCTGCCCGCCCAGACCATGATCAACGCCTCCCTTCCGGAACTGCGCCGCGCACTCGATACGCGGCAGCTCTCCGCCGTCGAGCTTGCAAGCCTGTTCCTCGACCGCATCGACGCACACAACCCGGGCCTCAATGCCTTCATCACCGTCGACCGCGACGGTGCGCTCGCCGCGGCCCGTGCCGCCGACGAACGCATCGCTGCCGGTACGGCCGGCGCCCTCACCGGCATCCCGCTCGCGCACAAGGACGTGTTCTGCACCGAAGGCGTGCTGACCACCTGCGGCTCGAAGATGCTCGGCAATTTCGTCAGCCCTTACGACGCCCACGTCGTCAGCCTGCTCAAGGCCGCCGGCGCCGTGTGCCTGGGCAAGGCCAACATGGACGAATTCGCGATGGGCTCGTCCAACGAGAACTCGGCCTTCGGCGCAGTGAAGAACCCCTGGAACACGGCGCGCGTGCCCGGCGGCTCTTCGGGCGGCTCCGCCGCTGCCGTGGCCGCGCGCCTGGTGCCGGTCGCCACCGGCACCGATACCGGCGGCTCGGTGCGCCAGCCGGCCGCCTTCTGCGGTATCACCGGCATCAAGCCCAGCTACGGCCTGGTGAGCCGCTACGGCATGATCGCCTACGCCTCCTCGCTCGACCAGGCCGGGGCCTTCGGCGCCAGCGCCGAGGACTGCGCACTGCTGCTGTCGGCGATGACGGGCTTCGACGAGCGCGACTCCACCAGCCTGGAGCGCCCGACCGAGGACTACGCCGCTGCACTTGCCGCCCCCGCGGCGGCAAAGCCGCTGGAGGGCCTGCGCATCGGCCTGCCGCGCGAGTTCTTCGCCGAGGGCATGGCCGACGACGTGCGCGCCGCCATCGAGACGGCGCTCGACCAGTACCGCGCGCTCGGCGCGACAACGGTCGAAGTGTCGCTGCCGAACGCGAAGCTGGCGATCCCCGCCTATTACGTGATCGCACCTGCCGAGTGCTCGAGCAACCTGTCCCGCTTCGACGGCGTGCGCTACGGCCACCGCGCCGCAGACTACGGCGACCTAGCAGACATGTACAGCAAGAGCCGTGCGGAGGGCTTCGGCGCCGAGGTCAAGCGCCGCATCCTGGTCGGCACCTACGTGCTCTCGCACGGCTACTACGACGCCTACTACCTGCAGGCACAACGCCTGCGCCGCCTGATCGCACAGGACTTCCAGGCTGCACTGCAGCACTGCGACGTGATCGCCGGCCCGACCACGCCGACCACCGCCTGGGCCCTGGGCGAGAAGTCCGACGACCCGGTGCAGATGTATCTGTCGGACATCTACACCATCGCAGTCAACCTCGCCGGCCTGCCCGGGCTGTCTCACCCGGCCGGCTTTGGCGCCGATGGCCTGCCGGTGGGCCTGCAACTGATCGGCGACTACTTCGCCGAGACGCGCCTGCTGCAAGCTGCGCACCGCTTCCAGCAGGCCACCGACTGGCATGCCCGCCGGCCGGCGGGCACTGCCTGAGCCTCGGAGCGGGTATGCAGCGGCGGCAGCCTGCAAGCCGGATCGCAGCGCTGGCAGCAGCGATGCTGCTGGGCGCATGCGCCCAGCCTGGTACGCCGCCTGCCGACGCCGTGAGTGACGAGGTGCTCGCCAGCCCGAGCTCGGCCGGAGCACGCCTGCGACCGATGCCCTGGCGCCCGCTCGAGGTGCGCACCGACTGCAGCTTCCGTGACGAGGCCGGCTACGCGACGCGCATCACGCTGGCCGTTGCGCAATCGCGGGTGGAAACGTTCAGCGCCGTGGTCGATATCCCGCAGCGCGGCCGCTGCAGCTTCCATGGCCCGTTCGTGCAGACGCGCGAAAAGCCGAGTGTGCGCCTGCAGGCAGACGACGGCTGCACGGTGGACATCTTCGAGCAGGGCAATGCCGTCACCGTGGGCTTTGCCAACTGCGCCGCACGCTGCACCCGCGGCGCCTTCGATTACCTGTGGCCGATCATCGTCGATCGGTCCAACGGCCAGTGCCACTGACCCCCGGTGGCGGGCCGCACGCAACACGAGAACACACCATGAGCCGATCCGATTGGGAAGTCGTCATCGGGCTGGAAGTCCACGCCCAGCTCAACACCGCCAGCAAGATCTTCTCCGGCGCCAGCACCGCCTTCGGCGCCGAAGCCAACCGCCAGGCGAGCGCGGTGGACATCGCCCTGCCCGGCGTGCTGCCGGTGCTCAACCGCGGCGCGGTCGAGCGCGCGATCCGCTTTGGCCTCGCGATCGGCGCCGAAGTGGCCGAGAAGAGCGTGTTCGCGCGCAAGAACTACTTCTACCCCGACCTCCCCAAGGGCTACCAGATCAGCCAGATGGACCTGCCTGTGGTGGTCGGCGGCGAGATCACCATCCGCGTCGGCGAGGGCGAGGCGGCCTACGAGAAGACGGTGCGCCTGACCCGTGCCCACCTCGAGGAAGACGCCGGCAAGAGCCTTCACGAGGACTTCCACGGCATGACCGGTATCGACCTCAACCGCGCCGGCACGCCACTGCTCGAGATCGTCTCCGAGCCCGACATGCGCTCCGCTGCCGAAGCCGTGGCCTACGCCCGCACGCTGCACGCGCTGGTACGCTGGATCGACATCTGCGATGGCAACATGCAGGAGGGCTCGTTCCGCTGCGACGCCAACGTGTCGGTGCGCAAGAAGGGCGCGACCGAATTCGGCACCCGGCGTGAGATCAAGAACCTCAATTCCTTCCGCTTTCTGCAACAGGCCATCGACTTTGAAGTTCAGTGGCAGATCGACACCCTGGAGGACGGCGGCCGCATCCAGCAGGCCACGGTCCTGTTCGACCCCGACACGGGCGAGACGCGCATGATGCGCAGCAAGGAAGACGCCCACGACTATCGCTACTTCCCCGACCCCGACCTGCTGCCGCTGATGATCTCCCCGGACTGGAAAGCGCGCGTGCAGGCTGCGATGCCCGAATTGCCGGTGGCGATGAAGGCGCGCTTCATGGACGACTGGGGTCTGTCCGCCTACGATGCCACCACGCTCACCGCGTCCAAGGAAGTCGCCGACTTCTACCAGGCCACGGTGTCGGCCGCAGGCACGGCGCTGGCCGCTCAGTTGCCCAAGCTCTGCGCCAACTGGGTGATGGGCGACCTCGCCGCCCGCCTCAACAAGGCCGAGCTCGACATCACCGACTCACCGGTGTCGCCCGCGCAGCTGGCCGGGCTGGTCGCACGCATTGCCGACAACACCATCTCCAACGCCATCGGCAAGAAGGTGTTCGAGGCGCTGTGGAACGGCGAGGGCGCTACGGCTGACGAAGTCATCGACAAGCAGGGCCTCAGGCAGGTCACCGACAGCGGCGCGATCGAAGCGATGATCGACGAGGTTCTCGCCGCCAACCAGAAATCCGTGGATGAGTTCCGCGCTGGCAAGGACAAGGCCTTCAACGCGCTCGTGGGCCAGGTCATGAAGGCCAGCAAGGGCAAGGCCAGCCCGGCGCAGGTCAATGAGCTGCTCAGGAAGAAGCTCGGCAGCTGACGTCGAAGGCTGACGAGAACGGAGGGTTAGACGATGTGCCAGTTGCTGGGCATGAACTGCAACGTGCCGACCGACATCTGCTTTTCGTTTTCGGGCTTTCGCGCGCGCGGTGGCCTCACCGACCACCACCGCGACGGCTGGGGCATCGCCTTCTTCGAAGGGCGTGGGGTACGCGTCTTCCTCGACCCCGCCCCCAGCGCACACTCGCCGGTGGCGGAGTTGGTCAAGCACTACCCGATCCGCTCACTGAACGTCATCGCCCACATCCGCAAGGCGACGCAGGGCGAGGTGCGGCTGGAGAACACCCACCCCTTCCAGCGCGAGCTGTGGGGCCGCTACTGGATCTTTGCCCACAATGGCAACCTGAAGGACTTCGCCCCGTCGCTGTCCGGACGCTTTACCCCCGTCGGCACGACCGATTCGGAACTCGCCTTCTGCTTCATCATGGACACGCTGGCCCAGCGCTTCGGCGACGGCGCACCGACACCCGAGGCGCTGTTCGCGGCGCTGCGCGAGCTGGCTTGCGAGATCGGCCGCCTCGGCGAGTTCAACTTCCTGCTCTCGGACGGCGACTGGCTGTTCGTGCATTGCTCGTCGCGCCTGTGCTACATCGTGCGCCAGGCGCCATTCCCGCTTGCACATCTGTCCGACGAGGACCTCACGGTCGACTTCAACGAGGTGACCACGCCCGAGGACCGCGTCGCCGTCATCGCCACCACCGCACTCACCGACAACGAGGCGTGGAACGACATTCCCGCCGGCACGCTGATCGCGTTCCAGAACGGCCATCCGGTCGAACTCGGCCCGGGCGCGACGGTCGCTCAGGACTATCCGCGCACGGCGGCAGGCGACAGCTCCCATAACGCGTAACAGTTCCTCGTCCATAATCATGGCGACGGGTTAAAGTGTAGGTTCGTGACTCCAAACTCCAGGATCGAAGACGCGCATGGACTGTCCTCTGTGCTCCCTGCCCCCGGAGCAAGTCGTCTGGGAAGACGATCGCTGCCGGGTCATCCGTGTCGATGACGCAGCCCACCCCGGTTTTTGCCGCGTGGTGTGGCGTGAGCATGTGGCCGAGATGACCGACCTCATGCCCGCCGACCGCCAGCACCTGCTCGACATCGTGATGGCGACCGAGAGTGCGCTGCGCGGGCTCCTGCACCCGGACAAGATCAACCTCGCGAGCTTCGGCAACATGGTGCCGCACCTTCACTGGCACGTCATACCGCGCTACCGGGACGACCGCCATTACCCCGAGTCCATCTGGGGCGCTCCCCAGCGCGAAGGCATCGCACATGCGGGCGCCGAGGCGGTCGCACTGGCGCGTGCGATCGAGGCGGCGCTGGGCCCGCGGTCCCACTGACTACCCAGCCGTGCATATCGAATCCGACCTCATGGACTACACCCAGCCCTCCTTCTGCCTGGAGCAGTTGCGGAATCTGCGCACAGTCGACGTCCACGCGACGCATGAAACGCTCGGCCTGATCATTCGCGGCCTGCTCGAGGGCAAGCCCGCCCCCAACCAACACCTCGAGGTTCTGGAGGCTGCGCGCGAAGCGCTCGACTTCGTCCAGACCGAGCTGGGGGGGCGCTATGCGGCCCGCCCGCTGCCGCCGGACGGTGACGAGAACCGCACCCTGCACGAGGTGGTTGCGCTGTGGCAGGACGTGGCGCGGTCGTATGCGCACATCGCCGAACGTGACGCCGACGAGGGCACCCTGGAGGACCAGCGCCCGCTCCTCGCGGAACGCCGGATCTTCTACGCCGGCCTTGCCCTGTTCGAGTACTTCAGGGCGCACCGCGCGCTCGAGCCCGGCATGTGGCACACCGTGCACGAGGCCTATGGAGCGGCACTGCATGCGGGGCTCGCCGAGATCCGCGTTGCCGAGCCGCTCAACGAGACCTGGCACGCCCAGAGTCCGCGCGAAACCTACGTCGCGATCCTCCTCGTCGACCTGGCAAATCCCTATGGCCGCAGTGAACGGGAGCTCAGGTGGGTGCTGCGCTGGGCGCAGCGCTTTGCCCCCTACTGCACGCTCGATGAGCACATCGACGAAGCCAAATCGACAACCTACGGTGTGGAGCTCGACTCCGACCTGGGCCTGCGCCCGCTCGGCCTGCTTTCGCGCACCGCAACCCTGCTCCGCTTCGACGGCTCGACACTGGCGACACAGATTCAGGCCGTGATGGCGCAGTTCCGCCATGGCGCCAAACCCGCATCACTCGGCCTCGGCAAGGACTGCTCGACGGCCGACGCCGGCCGGCTGCTGCTGTCGCTCTACCGGCCGTGGGGGCTGGCCAGCGCAGGGCGGCGCTTCCCGCGCCGCAACAAGACGGGCGAGGTGGCGCTGTCCGGCGACTGGCTGGCCATGGGCTACCTCATCCAGGGCGAAGTCTTCCAGCAGCCGAATGGTGGACGCCACATCGGGGCACTGCGCGACGACATTTCGCTGCTGACCTTCGGCGAACTCGTTCCCGAGATCGACACCCCGGAAAAGCTGGCCCGGCGCCGCCGCGAGCAGGCCGCCCTGCTTGGCCTGGAGGCGGCATCGTGGACCCTCCTCGACCAGTCCGTCGGCGGCTTCAGACTCCAGCTGCTGCGTGACGGCGACCAGGCCCGCCTGGAACATCATCAGCTCGTCGCCATCCGGCCGCCCGACGGACAGGCTTTCCTGCTTGCAGACATCTGCTGGATGATGTTCCGCGACGACGGCGCGCTGGAACTCGGCATCAACGTGCTGGCGGGCATGCCGCGCGTAGTCGCCGCACGACCTTCATCGGCCGCGAGCAGGGACCCCTACCACCAGGCTTTTCTGCTGCCGGCCACGCCTGCACTCAAGGCCGCTGAGTCGGTGGTACTGCCCGCACAGTGGTTCCGCAAGGCGCGCGTGGTCGAACTGCGCGATGGCGCAGCCACCCGCATGATCGAACTCGACAAGCTGCTGCTGCGCGGCCCCAACTTCGACCAGTGCAGCTTCACCGACGTTACGGGCGCTGCATCCTGAGTCGCGGCGCAGGAAAACGCATCGCGAAGCGGCTGCCCTTGCCGAGTTCGCTTTCGATGACGAGCTCGCCCTGGTGCCGGGTCACGATGTGCTTGACGATCGCCAGTCCGAGCCCGGTTCCGCCCGTCTCCCGCGAACGCCCGCGATCGACACGATAGAAGCGTTCGGTCAGGCGCGGGATATGAGCCGGATCGATACCGATTCCGTCGTCACGAACCCAGTACTCACCGCACTCCAGCCCGGCGCGCCAGCCGATCTCTATATGTCCTCCGGCCGGGGTGTAGCGTACCGCGTTGCTTGCCAGGTTGGAGAACGCACTGTGAAGCTCCTTGCGGCTGCCAAGCAGGGCTGCCTCGCCTTCGACCACCAGACTCAGCGTGTGGCGCCCGGCCGACAGCAGTTCAGCCTCGGCCGCCACCTCACGCACCAAGCCCACCGCATCGACCGGCTCGTCGTCGATCTGGGCCGGCGCACCGGTCTCGAGTGCGGACAGGGTAAGCAGCTCCTCGATGAGACGCTGCATGCGCGTGGATTGCTCGCTGGCCAGGGTCAGGAAGTGGATGACGTCTTCGCGTGAAAAATCGTCGAGCCCATCGATCAGCGTCTCGAGGAAGCCCCCCACCACGGTCAGGGGCGTGCGCATCTCGTGCGAGACGTTGGCCACGAAGTCGCGGCGTACGTTCTCCAGGCGCTCGAGCTGCGATACATCGCGCGACAGCACCATGCGTTGCTTGCCCGCGAACGGAATGACCAGTACCTGGAGAGTGCCATCCCGTCGCCGCAGGGCATGCAGCACGAGAGGCTCGGAATAATCCCTGGACGCAAGATAGGCTGCGAACTCGGGCTGGCGGACCAGGTTGGGCAGCGGGCTGCGCAGATCCTTGCGACGATCGAGCCCGAAATGCTGCTCGGCCATCGGGTTCATCCACTCGATGGCATCGTCCTCATCGAGATACAGCACCCCATCGGGCATGGCCTGCGCGGCGTGCTGGAAGCGGGCCAGTTCGGCCGACAGCTTCTCCTTGACGTCGCATTCGCGCTGCAGGCGCTCGCCGATCTCGGCGAATACCGTCCCCCACAGCCCCTCGCCCTGTGGTGGTGGCGTACCGACCGGCTGGCGCGCCCACTCGACGAGGAGACGCAGGTTGCGCGCGAGCAGCATAGCCGCAGCCACGAAACCGATCATGAGCAGCGCCAGCGCGGCATCGCTGCCGCGCAAAGCCGCAGCGAGCATCGCCAGTACGAGCACGGCGACAAATGGCGCCACCGCGGCCACCCCGATGTTTCGAGTCGATCGATGGATCACGCCATTCCCACGCGAGAGCGAAGGCACGATTATGACGCGTTCGATGCCAGCGGCGCATGCACCGAGAAGCGGTAGCCGCTTCCGCGCACGGTCTGGATCAAGGCGTCGTGGGCGGTCGGCTCGAGTGCGCAACGCAGGCGCCGGATGTGGACATCCACCGTGCGCTCCTCGACGAAAACATGATCGCCCCAAACCTGGTCGAGCAGTTGGGCACGGGAGTGGACACGCTCGGGATGCGTCATCAGGAAATGCAGCAGGCGGAACTCGGTCGGGCCGAGTGAGAGTGCGGTTTCACCCGCACTGACGCGGTGCGTGGCCGGGTCCAGGCGCAAGCCGCCAAGCTCCACCGCATCCTCGGTCGCCTGCGGTGCGCGCCTGCGCAGCACCGCCTTGATGCGGGCGACGAGTTCGCGCGGACTGAAGGGCTTGGTGATGTAGTCATCAGCACCGGTCTCGAGGCCGGTCACCTTGTCCTGCTCCTCGCCACGCGCGGTGAGCATGATGATCGGAATGTCGCGGGTGCGCTCCTCGGCACGCAGGCGGCGGGCAAACTCGATCCCTGAAGCGCCCGGTAGCATCCAGTCGAGCAGCACGAGATCCGGCAAGGCCTCGCGCACGATACGATGCGCCGTCTCCGCGTCCGCGGCGCGCACCACATGGTGCCCCGCACGGCTCAGGTTTGCCGCGATGAGCTCCTGAATCGCCGGTTCGTCTTCCACAAGCAATATGTTCGCTGGCATGCCTGAACTCCCTGTTAGCAGCAGCGGCAGTGTATTGCAGCTCTTTGACGCTTTCATGACACGTCATCGCAATGCAATACCCGCACCCACGATCCCGCGCCCCTCACGCAAGCCAACCCCGGAACGAGCAGCCTCCGATTCGGGTATGATTGTGACCCCATAATCGGGATTCAAGCCATGGCCGGACTCGACCAGAACACGCCGACTCCCACCGACATCACGGTACACCGCAAGTCCAGGACGCTCGAGATCGCCTTCGACGACGGCAGCCGCTTCCAGCTGCCCTTCGAGTTCCTGCGCGTCTATTCCCCTTCTGCCGAGGTCCGCGGCCACGGACCGGGCCAGGAGACGCTGCAGCAGGGCAAGCGCGACATCGATATCGTCGACATCTCGCCGGTCGGAAACTACGCGATCAAGCCGGTATTTTCGGACGGCCACGACAGCGGCCTGTACTCCTGGGACTACCTCTACGGCCTCGGACGCGAGCAGGAGGCCCTGTGGGCGGCCTACCTCGAGCGCCTCGAGCAACAAGGCGGCACGCGCGACCCCGCCCTGGTACCGGCAGCTGCTCCCAAGGCGGGCGGCTGCGGCCATCACCACTGAGAACGGCATGAGCGACAAGACCACGCACTTCGGCTTCGAAACCGTCGCCGAGGAACAGAAGGAAAAGAAGGTCGCCGAGGTATTCTCCTCGGTTGCCCAGAAGTACGACATCATGAACGACCTGATGTCGCTCGGACTGCACCGCGTCTGGAAGCACTTCGCCATTCAGGTGTCGGGCGTGCGCGAAGGCGACCGCGTACTCGACGTTGCCGGCGGCACCGCAGACCTCTCGCTGGCGTTTTCGCGCAAGGTCGGCCGCAAGGGCCAGGTCTGGCTCACGGACATCAATCACGCGATGCTCTCGCGTGGCCGCGACCGTCTCGTCGACCACGGATTCGCAATGCCCGTGGCGCAGTGCAACGCCGAAAAGCTTCCCTTCCCCGACGACTGGTTCGACTGCGTCACCGTCGCCTTCGGCCTGCGCAACATGACGCACAAGGACGTCGCGCTCGCCGAGATGCGCCGCGTGCTGCGTCCGGGCGGCCGCCTGCTGGTACTCGAGTTCTCGCGGGTGTGGAAGCCGCTGTCACCGTTCTATGACCTGTACTCCTTCAAGCTGCTGCCCTGGATGGGGCAAAAGGTGGCGAACGACGCCGACAGCTACCGCTACCTGGCCGAATCGATCCGCATGCATCCTGGCCAGGAAGAATTGAAGTCGATGATGGAACAAGCCGGGCTCTCCCGAGTCGACTACTTCAACCTCAGTGCAGGCGTCGTTGCGCTGCACCGCGGATACAAGCTTTGAAACCGGAGACCACGTACCAATGAAATCCTTCTTCATGACCCTCGTCCTCGCGATCGCCTCGTTTGCCTTCGTGATCCCTGAGGCCGAAGCCAAGCGCCTCGGCGGCGGCAGCAGCTTCGGCATGCAGCGCCAGGCCACGCCGCCGGCCCAGCCGCGCCAACCCGCTGCCACGCAACAGGCACCGCGCCAGGGGGCCGCTGCACCGGCCGCGCAGAGCCGCTCTTGGATGGGCCCGATCGCCGGCCTCGCCGCCGGTCTCGGCCTGGCCGCCCTGTTCTCGCACCTGGGCCTGGGCGAAGGCTTTGCCAACTTCTTCATGATCCTGCTGCTGGCTGCTGCCGCCTTCTTCATCTTCCGCATGATCTTCCGCCGTGGTGCGGCTGCCGGTACGCAGCCCAACCGCATGCAGTACGCAGGCGCCTCCGCCGGCGCTGCGGCGAGCCCGGCCGGCACCACCGCCTTCCAGGCCCAGCAGCCGTTCGGCGGCAGCGGTGAAGCTGGAGCAGTCGCAGCCAGCGGCCTCGAAAAGGCCGTCGCCTCCGGCTTCGACGCCGACGGCTTCGCCCGTCAGGCCAAGCTGAACTTCATCCGCCTGCAGGCAGCGAACGACGCCGGCAACCTGGACGACCTGCGCGAATTCACCACGCCCGAGGTGTTCGCCGAGTTGTGCATGCAACTCAACGAGCGCCGCGGCGCCGAACAGCGCACCGACGTCGTCGAGCTCAACGCCGAGGTCATCGATGTGGAGGAGGCCGACAACCGCTACATCGTGAGCGTGCGCTTCACCGGCTTGCTGCGCGAAGAGGCTGACGCCGCACCTGTGGCGTTCGACGAGATCTGGCACCTCACCAAGCCGATCAGCGGCGAAGGTGGCTGGCTGATTGCTGGCGTCCAGCAGACGCAGTGATCGGCAACTGATCTCACACCCGTGACTGGAGGCACCTTGGCGTGCCTCCTTTGCTTTTGGGGCTTCCCATGCTGTCAAGCGTCTTCCTGACCGCCACCAACCACCTTCTCTCGCAGGCAGGATGGGCGCGTGCGCGCCTGCAGGCCCACGCGGGACAGACTGCACGCCTGTCGGTGCAACCTCTGGGCGACATCGATTTCTGTATTGCAGCGGACGGCTATCTGGCCGAATGGAGCGCCGCCCAGGCGCCGGATGTCAGCCTTCACCTGTTGGTTGGCGAGCTTCCACGCCTACTGGTAGACGGGCTGGAGACCGCCATGCGCCACGTGCGCATCGAGGGCAACGCCGAGTTTGCCGAAGCGCTCGGCTTCGTTTTCCGTCATTTACGTTGGGACGCCGAGGAAGACCTGGCACGCCTGTTCGGCGACATTGCCGCCCACCGCCTGGTCGAAGGCGGCAAGCAGCTGATGGATCAAGGCCGGCGCTCTGCACAGCGCGCGGGCGGTACGCTGGCCGAGTACCTCACCGAAGAGGCGCCACTGCTGGTATCGCGTCATGCCCTGCCAGAACATGCGCAGGCGCTCATCGCACTGCGCGACGATCTGGCCAGGCTGGACAAGCGGTTGCAGCGCCTCGAAAGCCGCCGTCGGCGTTGAACAGCCTTTGCGCCTGCGCGGCGCTCATGGCGCAGAAAGCAAAAAAGCAGCTCCGCAGAGCTGCTTTTTTGTTGTCCGGCGCCTTGTACCAAGGTACAAGGCAAGCCCGCTCAGTGCCCGCGCTTGCGCAGACGCTGGATGGCGGCAAGTTGCGCCACCGCTTCCATCAGCTCGGCCTGGGCCTTGGCATAGTCCAGACGCGCGGTCTGGTTGGCCATGGCTTCCTCGGCCTTGCGCTTGGCTTCGAGCGCCTTCGCTTCGTCGAGATCCTTGCCGCGGATCGCGGTGTCGGCAAGCACCGTCACCAGACCCGGTTGAACTTCCAGCAGGCCACCCGCAACGAAAACCAGTTCGTCCTCGGTTGCGTTCTGGGCACGCACACGCACGGCGCCCGGCTTGATCCGGGTCATGAGCGGCATGTGACCAGGCAGGATGCCGAGTTCACCCGTCTCGCCAGGCAGCGCGACGAATTCCGCCAGCCCGGAGAAGATCTGCTCTTCCGCGCTGACGATGTCGACGTGAACCGTCATAGCCATAGTGTTTCCCCTTGATGTCCCGCGCACCACACACGTGGCGCGCGGGCAGCCTCGTTACTGGAGCTTCTTGGCCTTCTCGATGGCCTCGTCGATGTTGCCGACCATGTAGAAAGCCTGTTCCGGCAGGCTGTCCAGCTCGCCGCTGACGATCATCTTGAAGCCCTTGATCGTGTCCTTCAGCGAGACGTACTTGCCCGGCGAGCCGGTAAACACTTCCGCAACGTGGAAGGGCTGCGACAGGAAGCGCTGGATCTTACGCGCACGAGCCACGGAGAGCTTGTCTTCCGGCGACAGTTCGTCCATGCCCAGAATCGCGATGATGTCGCGCAGTTCCTTGTACTTCTGCAGGGTCTGCTGAACCTGGCGGGCCACACCGTAGTGCTCTTCGCCCACGACCAGCGGATCGAGCTGGCGCGAGGTGGAGTCGAGCGGATCAACGGCCGGGTAGATACCCAGCGCGGCGATGTCACGCGACAGCACGACGGTGGAGTCGAGGTGCAGGAAGGTGGTAGCGGGCGACGGGTCGGTCAAGTCATCCGCCGGCACATACACGGCCTGGATCGAGGTGATCGAGCCAACCTTGGTCGAGGTGATGCGCTCCTGCAGACGGCCCATTTCTTCGGCCAGCGTCGGCTGGTAACCCACCGCGGACGGCATACGACCCAGCAGCGCGGACACTTCGGTACCGGCCAGGGTGTAGCGGTAGATGTTATCCACGAAGAACAGGATGTCGCGGCCTTCGTCACGGAAGCGCTCGGCCATGGTCAGACCGGTCAGCGCCACGCGCAGACGGTTGCCCGGGGGCTCGTTCATCTGACCGAACACCATCGCAACCTTGTCGAGAACGTTGGAGTCCTTCATCTCGTGGTAGAAGTCGTTGCCCTCACGGGTACGCTCACCCACGCCAGCGAACACCGACAGACCGGAGTGCTGCTTCGCGATGTTGTTGATCAGCTCCATCATGTTCACGGTCTTGCCGACGCCGGCGCCACCGAACAGACCCACCTTGCCGCCCTTGGCGAACGGGCAGATCAGGTCGATAACCTTGATGCCGGTTTCGAGCAGCTCGACCGACGGCGACAGCTCGTCGAACTTCGGCGCCTTCTGGTGAATCGCGCGCAGCTCGTCGGTCTCGATCGGGCCGGCTTCGTCGATCGGGCGACCCAGCACGTCCATGATGCGGCCCAGCGTGCCGTGGCCAACCGGCACCGAGATCGGCTTGCCGGTGTTGGAAACCTTCATGCCGCGGCGCAGGCCGTCGGAGGAACCCAGCGCGATGGTACGCACCACGCCATCACCGAGCTGCTGCTGGACCTCGAAGGTCAGGCCAGCTTCGGCGAAGGAGTCGGCAGCGTCCTCGAGCTTCAGGGCGTCATACACCTTGGGCATCGAATCGCGCGGGAACTGAATGTCCACCACGGCGCCGATGCACTGAACGATCGTACCTTGACTCATCGTCATATCCTTAAATCAATAATCCGTTACACCGCGGCGGCGCCGCCGACGATTTCCGACAGCTCCTTGGTGATCGCAGCCTGGCGGGTCTTGTTGTAGACCAGCTGAAGCTCGCCAATCACGTTCTTGGCATTGTCGGAAGCGGCCTTCATCGCCACCATGCGCGCGCTCTGTTCGGATGCCATGTTCTCGGCCACGGCCTGATAGACCAGCGCCTCGACGTAACGCACCAGCAGCTCGTCGATGACGACCTGCGGATCCGGCTCGTAGAGGTAGTCCCAGGAGCTCTCGGGCGTGCCCAGCTTCTCGCCGGTGAGCGGCAGAACCTGCTCGAGTACCGGCTCCTGCTTCATGGTGTTCACGAAGCGGGTGTAAGCGATGTAGACCGCGTCGAGCTCGTCGTTCTGGAACGCGTCGAGCATGACCTTGACCGGACCGATCAGCTTTTCCAGGTGCGGCGTGTCACCCAACTGGGTGACGTTCGACACCACCTTGGCGCCCATGCGCTGCATGAAGCCCAGACCCTTGTTGCCGATGCAGCAGGCACGGATCTCGGTCACGCCGGCGGACTCCCAGTCCTTCATCGCGTTGAGCGCGATACGCTGGACGTTGGTGTTGAGACCACCGCACAAACCCTTGTCGGTGGTCACCAGGATCAGCCCCACCCGCCTCACCTGGTCCTTGCGGACCAGGAACGGGTGCTTGTAGTCGGTCACATTGGCCTGGGACAGGTTCGCGGCGAGTCGGCGGATCTTCTCGGCAAAGGGGCGGGCAGCGCGCATCCGGTCCTGCGCCTTGCGCATCTTGGACGCGGCCACCATCTCCATGGCCTTGGTGATCTTGCGCGTGTTTTGCACGCTCTTGATCTTGGTACGGATTTCCTTACCGCTAGCCATATTCCGTCTCCCTCGCCAGTCTTAGGCCCAGCTCTTCTTGAACTCGGCGATCGCGGCAGCCAGGGTCTTTTCGCCGTCGGCGTCCAGTTCCTTCTTGCTCAGGATCGAGGAGACCAGGTCAGCCTGCTTGGTCTTGACGAACTGCAGCAGCGCGGCTTCGAACGGCAGCACACGTGCGACATCGACATCGTCGAAGTAGCCGTTGTTGACCGCGTAAAGCACGATGGCCATGTCGGCGATCGACATCGGTGCGTACTGGGCCTGCTTCATCAGTTCGGTCACGCGGCGGCCGCGCTCGAGCTGCTTGCGGGTCGCATCGTCCAGGTCGGAAGCGAACTGAGCGAAGGCGGCGAGCTCGCGGTACTGCGCGAGGTCGGTACGGATACCGCCGGACAGCTTCTTGACGACCTTGGTCTGCGCAGCACCACCGACGCGGGACACCGAGATACCGGCGTTGATCGCGGGACGGATACCGGCGTTGAAGAGGTCGGTCTCGAGGAAGATCTGGCCGTCGGTAATCGAGATCACGTTCGTCGGAACGAACGCGGACACGTCGCCGGCCTGGGTCTCGATGACCGGGAGGGCGGTCAGCGAACCGGTCTTGCCCTTGACTTCACCGTTGGTGAACTTCTCGACGTAGTCGGCGTTGACGCGCGCGGCACGCTCGAGCAGACGGGAGTGCAGGTAGAACACGTCGCCCGGGTAGGCTTCACGGCCCGGCGGACGGCGCAGCAGCAGGGAGACCTGACGGTAAGCCCAGGCCTGCTTGGTCAGATCGTCATAAACGATCAGCGCGTCCATGCCGCGGTCGCGGAAGTACTCGCCCATGGTGCAACCAGCGTAGGCGGCCAGATACTGCATGGCGGCCGATTCCGACGCGGTGGCGGCGACAACGATGGTGTACTCCATCGCGCCGTTCTCTTCCAGCTTGCGCACGACGTTGGCAACGGTGGAGGCCTTCTGGCCGATGGCCACGTACACGCAGTACATGTCCTGGCCCTTCTGGTTGATGATCGCGTCAACCGCAACCGCGGTCTTGCCGGTCTGACGGTCGCCGATGATCAGCTCGCGCTGGCCGCGGCCAATCGGCACCATGGAGTCAACCGACTTCAGGCCGGTCTGCACCGGCTGCGAAACGGACTGGCGGGCGATGACGCCCGGCGCGACCTTTTCGATCTTGTCGGTGAGCTTGGCGTTGATCGGGCCCTTGCCGTCGATCGGCTGACCCAGGGCGTTCACGACGCGACCGACCAGCTCGGGGCCGACGGGCACTTCGAGAATGCGGCCAGTGGCCTTGACGGTGTCGCCTTCGGTGATGTGCTCGTATTCGCCGAGGACCACCGCGCCAACGGAGTCACGCTCGAGGTTGAGCGCCATGCCGAAGGTGTTGCCAGGGAATTCCAGCATTTCGCCCTGCATGACGTCGGTCAGGCCGTGGACGCGGCAGATGCCGTCGGTCACGGAGACGACCGTGCCCTCGTTGCGCGACGTGGCGGCGAGCTGCAGGTTCTGGATCCGGCTCTTAATCAGATCACTGATTTCAGAGGGGTTGAGTTGCATATATGTATGCTCCTAGTTCTTAAGCGCAGCGGCCATGTTCGCGAGCTTGCCGCGGACCGAGGCGTCGATGACTTCGTCGCCGACGGCAATGCGGACCCCACCGATGAGTTCGGGGTCCAGGCTGACAGTTACGTTGATCGCGGCCTTGAAGCGAGCTTCGAGGTCCGCCTTCAACGCAGCCAGCGCTGCATCGTCAAGCGGGAAGGCAGAGGCGATCTCCGCCTCCAGGACGCCTTCGTGTTCGTTCTTGAGTGCAACGAACAGGTCACGGATCTCCGGAAGCACCAGCAGGCGTTCGTTGTCGATGAGGACACGAACGAAGTTCTGCTGTTCGGCGGTCAGTTCACCCGTGACTTCCTGCATCAGCTTGTCGAGCTGTACGGCAGAAAGGTTGGGGTTCTTGAAGCACGCCTGCATGTCGGGATCGGCCGCCACGGAGGCGAGCCGATCCAGCGCTTCCGACCAAGGCCCCAGCGCACCTGCCCCGCGAGCCAGCTCGAAGGCGGCATCGGCATAGGGGCGCGCGATGGTGACGTTCTCGGCCATGACTTATTGCAGTTCCTGTTTCAGGTTGGCAAGCAGTTCGGCGTGCACCTGGACATTGATCTCGCGGCGCAGGATCTTCTCGGCACCGGCAACCGCCAGATGGGCGACCTGGTCGCGGAGAGCTTCCTTGGCACGTTGCGCTGCGACGCCGGCTTCGGCTTCGGCAGCTTCACGCGCTGCGGCAATGATGCGACCGGCTTCGGCGCGGGCTTCGTCGATCAGCTGGCTCGCCTGCTTTTCAGCAGAGGTACGCACGTCACCCGCGGATTCGCGGGCCTTGCGCAGTTCCTCGACGACCTTCTTCTCGGCGAGTGCCAGATCGGCCTTGGCCTTGTCCGCAGCTGCCAGCCCGTCTGCGATCTTCTTCGCACGCTCGTCCAGTGCCTTCACGATGGGCGGCCACACGAATTTCATCGTGAACCACGCCAGAATGAAGAACACAACGAGCTGGGCTATCAGAGTTGCGTTCAAATTCACGGTTCTTGGCCCTCAGGTTGGTTCAAAAAAGGATGAACTCGAACCGATCAGAGCTGGAACGGGTTGGCGAAGGCGAACATCATGGCGATACCGACACCGATCAGGAACGCGGCGTCGATCAGGCCGGCCAGCAGGAACATCTTGGTCTGCAGGGCGTTCATCAGCTCGGGCTGGCGCGCCGAGGCTTCGAGGTACTTGGAACCCATGATGCCGATACCGATACAAGCACCGATGGCACCGAGACCGATGATCAGACCAGCAGCCAGAGCAACAAAACCCAGAACGTTTTCCATGACGACTCCTTAGTGGGGAAGGTGAGTTTAAAAACTAGGTACTGCGTTGAAGATGAAACCGAAACTTAGTGGCTCTCGTGCGCCTGACCGACATACACCAGAGTCAGCATCATGAAGATGAAGGCCTGGAGCAGGATGATCAGGATGTGGAAGATCGCCCAGATGGAACCCGCGATCACGTGACCAACGAAGCCGAACACGGTGGCGGTGCCGCCGAGCAGCGCGATCAGGATGAAGATCAGCTCGCCAGCGTACAGGTTGCCGAAGAGTCGCATGCCGTGCGAGATGGTCTTGGCGAGGAACTCGATGATCTGCATCGCGAAGTTGATCGGGTAGAGCACCGGGTGGCTGCCGAAAGGCGCGGTGAAGAGCTCATGCACCCAGCCGCCAAGACCCTTGATCTTCACGTTGTAGTACAGGCAGAGCAGCAGCACGCCGCAGGACATGCCCAGAGTGGCGGACAGGTCGGCGGTGGCCACGACGCGCATGTAAGCGTGGGCAGGATCACCGCCTGCGGCGGAATAGATGCCGGTCCAGAGCATGGGGATGAGATCGACCGGCACGAGGTCCATCGCGTTCATCAGGAAGATCCACACGAACACGGTGAGCGCGAGCGGGGCAACGAATTTGCGCGACTCCGGGCTGTGGATGATGCCCTTGGCCTGGTCTGCGACCATCTCGACCAGGAGCTCGATGAAACCCTGGAAGCGCCCGGGGACGCCGGAGGTCGCCTTGCGAGCGGCCAGCCACAGGATGAAGATGGTCAGCAAACCGAGTCCGATCGAAAACACCATCGAGTCGATATTGATGATGCTGAAATCGACGATGTTTTCCTGGGGGTGCCCGGAATTGTTGAAGTGTCCGAGGTGGTGGGTTACATACTCGGATGCGGTGGGAGCGTTTCCAGCCATGGTCAGGTCTTCACCAAAAATGCAAATAAATTCGCTTTCAGCGCCAGAACGAGCCCGATCAGCATGCCCCCCCAGTGGAGGTCAGGATAAACGGCCCACACCAGCACCAACAATCCCACTATCGAGGCGACCTTGATGAATTCGCCTGCGACGAAGGCAGCCACCGTCGCCGACCCGGTCTTGCGCGTCATGGCCGTAAGGCGCATGGCGAACATCCAGCTCGGCAATACACACGCCAGACCCGCTGCTGCTGCCGAGATCGCCCCGGCAACTCCGAACAGCGCGGCAGAAATCAGCGCGGCGAGGAGTGTAGCTAGCAACTGCAGTATGACGGCTTTAAGCATCGGTGTAACAGCTCCTGCGTCAAACGCGCGCAGGCGACCGCCCAAAATCCCGCGGATGGTAGGGGTTAACCGCAGTAAAGTCAAACCTCGGTTGCATTGCAGCAAGCACTTCCCGAGGCGTCGTGTATCTTATAGAAGTTGTATCACCAGCGGGGGCCGCAATGAACCGATCTTCGACAGTTCGCGCCGCCCGCCCCCCGTCACCTGCACTGCAGCCACAGCCCCCGCACAATCATGATCCGTACCCGCAAGGCCAGTCGCAGGGAGATCTTCGGCTGGTGCATGTTCGACTTCGCAAACCAGGCCTACACACTACTGATCATCACGGTGGTGTTCGGCGACCTGTACACCCGGGTAATCGTTGGCGACGCCCCCGGTTACAGGCTCGGCAACCTGCTCTGGAGCCTTGCACTGTGCATCAGCTATGCCATGGTCGTGGTGAGTGCGCCGCTGCTCGGTGCGGTGATGGACCACGCGCAGGCCAAGAAGCGCATGCTGCTGGCGAGCTACCTCGTCACCGTGGCGAGCACCGCCATGCTCTACCTGGTCAGCCCGGGATACGTGTGGCTGGGGTTCGCGCTCATCGTGATCTCGAACACGGCCTACTCCGCAGGAGAGTCCTTCATCGCCAGCTTCCTGCCTTTCCTCGGCGACAGCCACGAGATGGGGAAGATCTCCGGCCTGGGCTGGGCGCTCGGCTATGCGGGTGGGCTGGTGTCGGCCGGGTTCGTGCTGCTCTTCCTCGGCGAGGTGAGCGCGGAGAACTTCGAGCGCATGCGCTGGGTCGGCCCCTTCGCCGCGGCCTTCTTCCTGCTCGCCGCCATCCCGACCTTCCTGTGGGTACGCGAGCCTCGAGTGGGCCACCATCGCCGGCTCGACGCGGCGGTGCTGCGCGGCGCCTATGCGCGCCTGCTGGCGACCTTGCGCTCGGTATCGCAGTTCCCGGACCTGGGTCGGCTGTTCATGTCCATCCTGTTCGCGATGGCCGGGGTCTATGTGATCGTGGCCTTCTCCTTCATCTACGGCGCCCAGGTGATCGGATGGAGCGAAGCCACGCGCAACCTGATGTTCATCGTCGTGCAGATCACCGCCCTGCTGGGGGCGCTGCTGTTCGGCGCGCTGCAGGGGCGGCTCGGCGGCCGTCTGACCTATTCGCTCACCCTCGTGCTGTGGATTGCAGCCATCCTGGCGATCTACTTCGTCGGCGAGCTGACCACAGGCCTCAACAGGCAACTCGGTATCGAACTGAAGGTCGAGGAGGTATTCCTGTTCGCCGGGCTGCTGTCCGGCCTCAGCCTGGGTTCGAGCCAATCGGTGGGACGCGCCCTGGTGGGCATGTTCGCACCTGAGCAACGCGCGGCCGAGCTGTTCGGCTTCTGGGGCCTGTTCAGCAAGCTGGCGGCAATCTTCGGCATCTTCGGCGTCGGCCTGCTGCAGTGGCTGTTCGGCCTGCAGGGCGCAGTGCTGTTCTGCATCCTGCTGTTTGCGCTGGCCTTGCTGCCGCTCGCAGCGATCGACGAGGCGCGCGGCATCGCCGCCGCGCAGCGCGCAGACGCGCCTGCGCCCTAGCGCAGGCGGCCGAGCAGGCCGTCGAGCTGGTCGAGGCTGCCGAAGCGGATCGTGACCTCGCCGGCACCCTTCTTGTTGGCCTTGATCTTCACCGTCGCGCCAATCGCGTCCGACACCTCTTCCTCGAGCCGCAGCAGATCGCGGTCGGGCTGGGGCGCAGGCTTCTTCTGGCGCGGGTTGAGGATCTGCTGCACCAGGCGCTCGGTGTCACGCACCGACAGCTGACGGGCGGCGACCTGGTTGCCGAGCTGGATCTGGCTGGCGCCGTCGAGCGGCAGCAATGCGCGCGCATGACCCATGTCGATGTCGCCCGCCATCAGCAGTTCCTGCACCGGCTTGGCAAGGTTGAGCAGGCGCAACAGGTTCGACGCCGCCGGACGCGAGCGGCCGACCGCATCCGCGGCCTGCTGGTGGGTCATGGCGAACTCGTCGATCAGGCGCTGGATGCCGCCGGCCTCTTCGAGCGGGTTGAGGTCCTCGCGCTGGATGTTCTCGATCAACGACATCGCCAGCGCGGCTTCGTCAGGGATCTCGCGCACCAGGCAGGGCACTTCGGCGAGGCCGGCAATCTGCGAGGCCCGCCAACGGCGCTCGCCGGCGATGATCTCGTAGGCATCGTCGCCTACCGGGCGCACCATGATCGGCTGCATGATGCCCTGCGCCTTGATCGACGCCGCGAGCTCTTCGAGCGAACCGGGGTCCATGCGTGTGCGCGGCTGGTACTTGCCCGGCTGCAGCGCGATCGTGGGCAGCGTCTGCAGCTCGCCCTTGTCGGCTTCGTCTTCCTGGTTGGCTGCGAGCAGCGCATCGAGGCCGCGGCCAAGGCCCTTGAGTCTGGGTTTGTTCATGTCGGTTCCGTTCGTCAGAAGGTCTTCGCGCGTTCGATCATCTCGTGCGCAAAGGCCATGTAGGCCTGCGCACCCTTGGCCGCCTTGTCGAACACCACGCCCGGCATGCCGTGGCTGGGCGCCTCGGCCAGACGCACGTTGCGCGGCACGATGGCTCGGAACACCTTGTCGCCGAAGTGGCCCTCGAGCTGGGCGGAGACCTGTTGCTGCAAGGTGACGCGGGGGTCGAACATCACCCGTAGCAGGCCGATGATCTTGAGGTCGCGATTGAGGTTGGCATGCACCTTCTTGATCGTGTTGACCAGGTCGGACAGACCCTCGAGCGCGTAGTACTCGCACTGCATCGGGATGATGACGCCGTTGGCGCAGCACAGGCCATTGAGGGTGAGCATCGACAGTGAGGGCGGGCAGTCGATGAGGACGAAATCATAGTCGGCATCGAAGGCAGCGAGCGCGTTGCGCAGGCGTTTCTCACGCTGATCCAGATTGACCAGCTCGACCTCGGCACCGGCGAGGTCGCGGTTGGCCGGCAGCACGTCGTAGCCGCCGGTGGGCGAGGGCACGCGGACGCCGGCGAGGTCTACCATGCCCACGAGCAGGTGATAGACCGAGCTCTTCAAGCCGCGCTTGTCGACCCCGCTGCCCATGGTCGCGTTGCCCTGCGGGTCGAGGTCGATCAGCAGCACGCGCTGGCCGGCCTGGTGCAGGGCAGCAGCGAGATTGACGCAGGTGGTGGTTTTGCCCACCCCGCCCTTCTGGTTGGCAACGCAGAAAATCTTGGCCATGTCGGTTCAGGCTGTTCCGTATGCAGGGACCGCACGCAGGGTGCGAGTCCCGGAGTGTACTTCAATGCGGCGCCGCAGCAGACGCCCCTCTTCAGGGCTCAGTATCAGGCACGACGGATGACCAGCAGGTGACGCTCGGCATCCAGCCCGGGCACCATGAGCGCGTGGGTCTCCGCCACCACCCACCCGGCGGGCAGCGCAGCGATCTCGTCAGCCGGGTGGGCGCCCTTCATCGCGTACAACGCACCCCCCTCTGCGAGCAGATGGCCCGAAAGGTTCACGAAATCGGCCAGACTCGAGAACGCCCGCGAGATCACGCCTTCGGCCGCACCGCCGGGCAGGCCTTGGGCCTGCACCTGTTCGACCCGCTTGTTGAGCACGCTGAAGTTGCCCAGCCCAAGCTCGATCTTCGCCTGTTGCTGGAAGCTCGCCTTCTTACCCACGGTCTCGATCGAGCTGACCACCAGACCCGGACGCACGATCGCCAGTGCCACGCCCGGCAGCCCGCCACCGGACCCGATGTCGGCCAGCCTGCTCACGCGCTTGAGGTGCGGCAACACCGCCAGCGAATCGAGCAGATGATGGGTGATCACCTCCTGCGGGCTACGGATCGCGGTGAGGTTGTAGACCTTGTTCCACTTGAGCAGCAGTTCACCGAAGGCGAGCAGGCGATCGACCGTTTCCTGCGGCAGGGCAAATCCGAGAGCGGCGACCCCATCGCTGAGCTGTGCCGCCCAGGGTTGCAGGCGGCCGCTCATGCCGCAGGCCTCCGCGCCGCCTCGTCCGCGGCCACACCGGTGCGCGCCGCCAGGTCGCGGCGCTTGAGCCACACCAGCAGCAGCGAGATCGCCGCCGGGGTCACGCCTTGAATGCGGCCGGCCTGGCCGATGGTTTCCGGCTTGTGCAGGTTGAGCTTCTGCTGCACTTCCTTGGACAGGCCGCGCACCTGGGCATAGTCGAGTTCGACCGGCAGGCGGGTGGCCTCGGCCTGGGCCTGCTTCGCCACCTCCTCCTGCTGGCGGTCGATGTAGCCCTGATACTTGGCGGCAATCTCGATCTGCTCGATGACCTGCGCGTCGGTCTCGCGCTCTTCCGGCGCTCCAGGCAGGCTCATCAGCGTCTCGTAGCTGGTCTCGGGCCGGCGCAGCAACTCGAAGTAGCGCTGCTCGCGCTCGAGCGCCTTGCCGAGCACGCGTTGCTGGTCCTCGGCGGGAATCGCCTCCGGTCGCGCCCACGCCGCCTTCAGTTGCGCGGTGCCGCGCTCGATCGCCCCGCGCTTGGCACAGAAGGCGGCCCAGCGTTCGTCATCCACCAGGCCAAGCTCGCGGCCCTTCTCGGTCAGGCGCAGATCGGCATTGTCCTCGCGCAGGCTCAAGCGGTACTCGGCACGCGAGGTGAACATGCGGTAGGGCTCGGACACGCCGCGGGTGATCAGGTCGTCCACCAGCACGCCGAGATAGGCCTCGTCGCGACGCGGACACCATGGCTCGCGACCCTGTACCTGCAGCGCCGCGTTGGCGCCGGCGAGCAAGCCTTGCGCAGCGGCCTCCTCGTAGCCGGTGGTGCCGTTGATCTGGCCAGCGAAGTACAACCCGCCGATCGACTTCGTCTCCAGGCTGGACCTGAGGTTGCGCGGGTCGAAGTAGTCGTACTCGATCGCATAGCCGGGGCGCAGGATGTGAGCGTTCTCGAGGCCGCGGATGCTGCGCACGATCTGCAGCTGCACGTCGAAGGGCAGCGAGGTCGAGATGCCGTTGGGATAGATCTCGTGCGTCTCCAGCCCTTCCGGCTCGAGGAAGATATTGTGGCTGTCCTTGTCGGCGAAACGGTGGATCTTGTCCTCGATCGAGGGGCAATAGCGCGGCCCCACGCCCTCGATCACGCCCGAATACATCGGCGAGCGGTCGAGGTTGGCGCGGATCACGTCGTGCGTGCGTTCGTTGGTCTGCGTCATCCAGCACGGCAGCTGACGCGGGTGCTGGGCGGCGTTGCCGAGGAAGCTGAACACCGGCACCGGATCGTCGCCCGGCTGGATGCTCATTACCGAGAAGTCGATGGTGCGCGCATCCAGCCGCGGCGGCGTGCCGGTCTTGAGTCGGCCCTGCGGCAGCTTGAGCTCCTTCAGGCGCGCACCGAGCGAGATCGCCGGCGGATCGCCCGCGCGCCCGGCCGAGTAGTTCTGCATCCCGACGTGCACCAGGCCGTTGAGGAAGGTCCCTGCGGTGAGCACCACCGCCGGCGCCTCGAAGCGCAGGCCGATCTGGGTGACGACGCCGGTGACGCGGTCGCCGGCCACGGTGAGATCATCCACCGCCTGCTGGAACAGCCACAGATTGGGCTGGTTCTCCAGCCGACGCCGGATCGCCGCCTTGTACAGCACGCGGTCGGCCTGGGCGCGGGTGGCACGCACCGCCGGGCCCTTGGAGGCGTTGAGGATGCGGAACTGGATGCCGCCCTCGTCGGTGGCCGCCGCCATCGCGCCGCCGAGCGCATCGACCTCCTTGACCAGGTGGCCCTTGCCGATGCCGCCGATCGAGGGGTTGCAGCTCATCGCCCCCAGCGTCTCGATGTTGTGGGTGAGCAGCAGCGTGGCTGCGCCCATGCGCGCTGCGGCAAGCGCAGCCTCGGTCCCGGCGTGACCGCCGCCGACCACGATGACATCGAAACGAGTGGGATAGAGCATGGTGCGCTCCGGGCTGCAATGCGTGAACAAGGGGCGAGATTCTACGCCTTCAACGCCCGAGCGGCCAGGCATGCGCCCCATGTTTCACGAAATTACGCATTTTAAACAGCTGCTTATCACTTACCGTCGGGCAAGATCCAAGAGAGGCGACCACCCACCCGCCTTGCTCCGTCCCCGTCCGAGCGGTCCAACAAAGGCATCCGCGCGCTAAAGTCCTCGCGCCAAGCCCCCGTTAATATCCCCAACGATTGGACTACAGTAACGACATTCGCTTCGAAGTGTGACATGGTTCGCGGAGCAGCCCGTGTAGGGACGAGGTTTGTAGACCTTGATCAAAGCTCAGTGCGCTGCTCGATGATGTCATGCCGGTGCCCTTCCCCATCATCAAGACCGACCCGGTTAACTCACAATGAAGACCATCTTCCTCGTCGATGACTCCGCCACCATCCTGCTGTCGATCTCCGGGATCCTGAGCAAGGCTGGCTACGCGGTAGAGAAAGCGCCGAGCGCGCTCGACGCCCTCAAGAAATTCCAGGGCGGCGTCAAGGCAGACCTGCTGATCACCGATCTCAACATGCCGGGCATGAACGGCATCGAGTTCATCAAGGAGGTGCGCAAGCTGCCCGCGTATCGCTTCATGCCGATCCTGTTCCTGACCACGGAGTCGCAGCAGTCCAAGAAGGCGGAGGCCAAGGCGGCAGGCGCTTCCGGCTGGATCGTCAAGCCCGCCTCGGCAGACGAACTGCTCAATACGATCAAGCTCGTCATGCGCTGACCATGAACTCCTCGATCTTCCTGCGTCGGTCACTGGTGATGCTGGGCGCCATCGCGCTCGCGGCCGGCGTCACGGTGTTCCTGTTCAACGAGTGGTTCAACGCCAGCTTCCTGCCGGCGCTGGGCATCCCCCAACCGCTCGGAAACGCGATCGGCGCAATGTTGATCGTCTTCGCGGCCTATCTCGGGGTGCGTCTGGTATCGCTCGCCGTCTTTCGCGACGCTGCATTCGGCCAGGAGATCACCCTCGACACGCTGCAGAACAACCGCGAACAAGCCAGCCAGGTCTGCCGGGAAATCGCCGTCGAGCTACGTGCCGTGCCGGCTTTCAGCGACGTGCTGCGCAAGCAACTCGACAGCGTCGTGCAGCAGACCGAACAGGCTGCCTACGACATCGGCGAGCGTCTGCAGACGATTGACGACGTGGTCAATCGGCTCAACACCTTCGTCACCGAACAGTCGAACGAGTCGACCGAGAGGGTGCATAGCTCGGAATCGCGCATCGCCAACAACCAGAAGCTCATCCGGCGCATGCAGCAGTACATCGACCATCGCATCCAGGAAGCCCGGGAGGATCAGGAGCGCGTCGCCCAGGTGGTCCGCGAGGCACGCTCGCTGGAGTCGCTGACCAAGCTGATCAAGGACATCGCAGCACAGACCAACCTGCTCGCACTCAATGCCGCGATCGAGGCAGCGCGGGCGGGCGAAGCCGGTCGCGGCTTCACGGTCGTTGCCGACGAGGTTCGCAAACTATCGACCGAGACGGAAAATGCCGTGCAGTCGATCAACCTTGGCATCCAGGGCGTGGCCTCGACGATCGAGACCCAGCTCAAGGAAAAACTGGCCGCCACCGATCTCGACGACGAACGTGACGCGCTAGGCCAGTTCGCCGTGCAGCTCGCCGAACTCGGCCAAAGCTACGAAGACATCCTGCAGAATCAATCCAGCGCAATGGACACGGTGCGCCAGAGCAGCAACGAGCTTGCAGCAATGTTCATGGATGCGCTGGCAAGCGTCCAGTTCCAGGACGTCACCCGGCAGCAGATCGAACACACGGCCGAATCGCTCAGTCGCCTCGACCAGCACCTGGGCGTACTCGCCGAGCGACTCGATCAGAGCGACAACCCCAGCTTCAGCTACACCCCGCTCGCGGAGCACCTGGAAGAGATCTATGGCCGTTACGTGATGGAGCAACAGCGCCACACGCACGAGCAGGTCACCGGCAAGACATCGTCAGGTACCGCAGCGGCAGCAAATCCAAAGATCGAACTTTTCTGAGTACGACCATGCCTGCGCGCAAGAAAAAGACCGGGGATCGCATCGCCATCGCCGAGGACATGAGCATCTACCACGCTGCAGCACAGAAGCAGCAGCTCATCGACGCACTGCACCACGCAGCCGAGCGCCTTGAGATCGACCTCTCCGGCGTCGCCGAAATCGACACCGCCGGCTTCCAGCTTCTGATGCTGGTCAAGCGCGAGGCACGCCGACTCGGCAAGGAGGCACAGATCATCGCGCACAGCGAGGCAGTACGCGACGTGCTCGATTTCTACAACATGGCAGCCGAGTTCGGCGATCCGCTGCTTATCCCGGCAAACCAGGCCTGATTCCGGACGCGCAGAACCATGGACGAGATCACCACCGTATTCGTCACCGAGAGTCGCGAACAACTCGCAACCCTCGAGTCGGCCCTGCTGCAACTCGAGAACAGCCCCGACGACGACGACACCCTGAACGCGATCTTCCGTAGCGCGCACACCATCAAGGGGGGCGCCGCGGTCATCGAATGCGGTTACATCGTCGCCTTCACCCATGTGGTCGAGAACGTACTCGACAAGTTGCGCAACCGCGAGATCAAGCTCGACTCAGACCTCATCGCGTTGCTGCTGGGCTGCGGCGACCACATCGGCAATCTGCTCGGCGTGCTCGAATCCGCTGCCAGCAGCCCCGACCCCGACCTCGCCGCCGAGGGCGAAGGGCTGCTCGCCCGCCTGCAGCGCGACTGGCTGTCGGAGACGAAGGCCGACTCGAGCTCGGGGCCGCCAAGCGCCATGCCGCCACCGATCGAGAGCAGCGGTGGCGGCATGGTCGAAACCGATTGCTGGCATATTTCGCTGCGCTTCGGCCCCGACGTGCTGAGGAACGGCATGGACCCGCTGTCCTTTCTGCGCTACCTCGGCAGCATCGGGCGCATAGAGCGCCTGGAGACCATCGCCGACGCCATGCCGAACGCGGAGGACATGGATCCCGAGGCCTGCTACCTCGGCTTCGAGATCAGCTTCTCGTCCAATGCCGACAAGGCCGCCATCGAGCGCGTCTTCGACTTCGTGCGTGATGACTGCAGCCTGCACATCCTGCCGCCGCACAGCCGGCTGGACGACTACCTGGCGCACATAAACGCCCTGCCCGAAGACCCGATGCGCCTGGGCGAGATCCTGGTGAAGGTGGGTGCGCTGACCCAGGCCGAACTCGACGAGGGGCTCAGGCTGCAGCACGCGGACGACGGCGAAACCGTGCTGGCCGAGGCTCAGGACGCTCCCGCCGAGCCCCACCCGATCGGCGAGATCCTCGTCGAGCACAAGGTCGTCCAGGCCGAACTGGTCGATGCCGCGGTCGCCAAGCAGAAGCAGGTCACCGAAAAGAAGGTCTCCGAGGCGCGCCTGATCCGCATCCAGGCCGACAAGCTCGACCGCCTCATCGACCTCGTCGGCGAGCTCGTCATCGCCGGCGCCAGCGTCAGTCTTCTAGCCAGTCGCAGCGGCCTGGGCGAGCTGGTCGAAGCCAACTCCATTACCAGCCGCCTGGTCGAGAGTATTCGTGACGCTGCGCTGCAACTGCGCATGGTGCAGATCGGCGAGACCTTCAACCGCTTCAACCGCGTCGTGCGCGACACCGCACGCGAGATGGGCAAGGACATCGAGCTGGTGATCAGCGGCGGTGAAACCGAGCTCGACAAATCCATGGTCGAGAAGATCGGCGACCCGCTGATGCATCTGGTGCGCAATGCCATGGACCATGGCCTGGAGCAGCCTGCGGCGCGCGAGGCCAAGGGCAAACCGGCGCGCGGCCGGCTCGAACTCAACGCCTTCCACGACTCGGGCAGCATCGTCATCGAGGTGGCAGACGATGGCGCCGGCCTCAACCGCGACCGTATCCTCGCCAAGGCGATCGAGCGCGGACTCGCCCAGCCTGGCCAGGCCCTGTCGGACGCCGAGATCTACAACCTGATCTTCGAGCCCGGCTTTTCCACCGCCGAGAAGGTCACCAACATTTCCGGCCGTGGCGTCGGCATGGACGTCGTCCGCCGCAACATACAGAGCCTGCGCGGCAGCGTCGAGGTCAGCTCCGAGATCGGCAAGGGCTCGCGCTTCGCCATCCGCCTGCCGCTCACGCTGGCGATCATCGACGGCTTCCTCGTCGGCATCGGCGATGCCGCCTACGTCATCCCGCTCGACAGCGTGGTCGAGTGTGTCGAGCTCTCGGTGGATGGCTTCACCCGCGACTACGTCAACCTGCGCGGCGAAGTCCTGCCCCTGGTGCGGCTGCGCCAGATGTTCGACATGGCGGGCGAGGCACCGGCGCGTCAGAACGTGGTCGTCGTACAGTACGCCGGGATCAAGTCCGGCATCGTGGTCGATCAGCTGATGGGCGAATTCCAGACCGTCATCAAGCCGCTCGGCAGCATTTTCCGCCACATCAAGGGGATTGGCGGCTCAACCATCCTCGGCAGCGGCGAGGTCGCACTCATCCTCGACGTGCAGGCATTGGTTCAGCGCTGCGCTTCGAGCGAGGAGCAACGCGCCGGCGGCCACGCCACCACGCGCGCACCCGCCTTGGCAGCCCGCAACTGACGGCGACCTGGCTCGCATCGATTTTTCCTGGAGTACATCATGAAGAACCTGAAGATCGGCATCCGGCTCGGCATCGGCTTCGCCATCGTGCTGCTGCTGCTGGTCGCCATCGCGGCCGTGGGCAGCCTGCGACTGAGCAACCTGCAGGCCGAAATCACCGACATCGTCAGCGACAAGAACGTCAAGCTGTCGACCTCGAACGAGATGATCGCGTCGATCAATCTGATCGGGATGTTGCACCGGAACATGCTGATCATGCGCGGCGAGCAGGACCTGCGCGACTTCGCACAATCAACAAGCGCAGAACGCGCCAAGCTGCTTCAGAACCTGGAAAAGCTCAACGGCATGACGTATGGCGCTGAAGGCGCGCGCTTGCTGGAAGCCATCAAGACCACCCGGCAGGCTTTCATGGGCCTGCAGCAGGAGTTCGAGGGGCTGACCCAGCAGCGTGACTTCGACGCCGCGGCCACGATGTTCTCGGCAACCTATCGCCCAGCCTTCCTCGCCTATCTCGACGCCCTCAACGGGTTCATCGCCTATCAGACCACACTGACCCAGGAAACCGGCCGCAATGCCGAGACGCTCGCCGAGCGTTCCGTTACCGTACTGATCGGGCTGGCGATCGCCGCGCTGCTGGTCGGTATCGGCTTTGCCATCTTCATCACGCGCTCGATCACGCGCCCGGTGGGCGAGGTGAGCGCCGCTGCCGAGCGCATGGCCAGGGGCGACTTCGCCTTCGACCTCCAGTCCGACGCCAAGGACGAGGTGGGTAGCGTGGTGCGTGCAGTGGCCGGCGTCCAGACCAGCGTCAAGCGCATGATCGACGACGCCAGCATGCTGGCCGACGCCGCAATCGCCGGCAAGCTCGCCACCCGCGCCGACGCCAGCCGCCACGAGGGCGATTTCCGCAAGATCGTCGACGGCGTCAATGCCACGCTCGACGCCGTCATCGGGCCGCTCAACGTGGCCGCCGACTACGTCGACCAGATTGCCAAGGGCGCCATCCCCGCCCGCATCACCGACAGCTACAACGGTGACTTCAACACCATCAAGAACAACCTCAACACCGCCATCGACGCGGTCAATGCGCTCGTCACCGACGCCAACATGCTCGCCCAGGCCGCCGTCGAAGGCCGCCTGTCCACCCGCGCCGACGCCAGCCGTCACCACGGCGACTACGCCCGCATCGTCCAGGGCGTCAACGCCACCCTGGATGCGGTCATCGCCCCCATCGACGATGGTCAAGCGCGTCATGGTCGCGCTCTCCGGGGGCGACCTCACCCAGAAGATCACCGACAACTACGCCGGCGACTTCCAGGTGCTGCAGAACGCAGTCAACGAGTCCATGGACAAGCTCGCCGAGATCATCGAGCAGGTCCGTGGCGCGGCCGATGCGCTCACCAACGCCGCAGGCCAGGTCTCGGCCACCGCTCAGAGCCTGTCCCAGTCCTCCTCCGAGCAGGCCGCCAGCGTCGAGGAAACCTCGGCTTCGATCGAGCAGATGAGCGCCTCGATCAACCAGAACTCGGAAAACGCCAAGATCACCGACGCCATGGCCACCAAGGCCGCCTCCGAAGCCGGCGAGGGCGGCCAGGCCGTCAAATCCACGGTCGAGGCGATGAAGAACATCGCCGGCAAGATCGGCATCATCGATGACATCGCCTACCAGACCAACCTGCTCGCGCTCAACGCCGCCATCGAAGCGGCCCGTGCCGGCGAGCACGGCAAGGGCTTTGCGGTGGTCGCCGCCGAGGTCAGAAAGCTCGCCGAGCGCAGCCAGGTCGCCGCCCAGGAGATCGGCCAGCTCGCCGGCAACTCGGTCCACCTGGCCGAGCGCGCGGGTACGCTGCTCGACGAGATCGTGCCCTCGATCAACAAGACCTCCGACCTCGTGCAGGAGATCGCCTCGGCCAGCCAGGAGCAGACCGCCGGCGTCGGCCAGATCAACAACGCCATGGGCCAGCTCAACAAGGCCACCCAGCAGAACGCCTCGGCCTCCGAAGAGCTCGCCGCCACCGCCGAGGAGCTCGGCGGACAAGCCGGACAGCTGCAGGAGCTGATGGGCTTCTTCAGCGTCGGCAGCGACGACGCGACATCCAGGCGCAGCCCCGCACGCAAGCCAGCGGCGGCAGTGAGTCCTCCGTCCCCGGCGCCGACGGCAAGCGATAGCGCACCGCGCCGCAACACGGCGCGCACCAACAGCCGGCTGAAGATCGGCAAGTCAGTCAGCTTCAGCGAAAGCGATTTCGAGAAATTCTGAGCACACGCCACGCAGCAGGAGCCAGGCCATGAGCCAGAGCCTTACACAAACCAGACAGAAGATGCCTGCGATCGCCGATGCGGGACCGCAGCAATACCTCACCTTCAGCCTCGGCGGCGAGGTGTTCGCGCTCGGGATCCTGAACGTCAAGGAGATCATCGAGTTCGGCAACATCACGGAAATTCCGATGATGCCGGCCTTCATCCGCGGCGTGATCAACCTGCGCGGCGCGGTTGTGCCGGTGATCGACCTGTCTGCTCGCTTCGGCGGCGAGACCTCTGCCGTCTCCCGCCGCACCTGCATCGTCATCGTCGAGCTGGGCGACGGTGACGACCGCCAGGACCTCGGGGTGATCGTGGACGCCGTCAACGAAGTGCTGGAGATTCCACGCGGCGATATCGAGCCACCGCCGAGCTTTGGCGCAAAGATCAGGGCCGACTTCATCCAGGGCATGGGCAAAGTGGATAACCGATTCGTCATCATCCTCAATGTCGATCGCGTGCTCTCGACCGAGGAGATCACGATGCTCGCCAGCATGGGCGGCGACAGCGCCAAGGAAGAGGGCTGATGCCCATCCCCGGGAAGACCATGATGAATACGCAATCCTACGGCTGGCGCTCGATCCGGCTACGTCTTTTCCTCCTCTTTGCTATCGTGATCGCAGCGGTGCTGTTCTATGCGCTCACCGATGTCGCCCGCCAATGGCAGGCTCAGAACGCCATGCAGCGCGGCGCCCAGTACAGCCAGCTGTCGGTGCAGATCAACAACCTGGTGCACGAACTCCAGAAGGAGCGCGGGCTGTCGGCGGGCTTCATCGGTTCGCGCGGCGGCCGCTTCCAGGCCGAACTCGCCGCTCAGCATCAGGACTCGAATACGGCGCGCAACGCACTGGATGCCTGGCTGGCAAGCGCCGATCGAAACCTGCTGGGCAGCGACATCGTCACCGCAGTGGAGTCCGCGCAAGGCCGCCTCGCTGCGCTGCAGGATACCCGTGGGCGCGTCACGAGCCTGTCGCTGCCGGGCCCCGAGTCATTCAGCTATTACACCGGAACGATCGAACACCTGGTGGCGGTGATCGACATCGCCGCCTCCTCGGCCGAGGAGGTCGAGTTGTCGCGCGGCATGAACGCTTACCTGATGTTCGTGCTCGCCAAGGAGCAAGCCGGACGCGAACGTGCATCGATCAACGGGCTGTTCGCCGCCAACACTGCCGCCGATGTTGCCCTGCATCGGCGCATCATCACCATCCTGACCGCGCAGGACACCTATCTTTCGAACTTCCGCTCGATGGCACCGCAGAGCTGGATCGACGGCCTGCAATCGGCACTCGACAGCGAGGCGGGGCGCGAAACCGCGCGCATGCGCCAGATCGCGCTCGATCGCATGAACATCGGCGAGTTCGGCGTCGAGCCCGCCACCTGGTTCGCCACGATCACGCGCAAGATCGACCTGCTGAAGGTCGAGGAAGATCGTATCGCGTCCACGCTGCTCGACCGCGCCCAGGCGCTGCGCGCCGACTCATCGTCGCAACTGGCGCTGTCGGTCGCGATGACGGTGGCCGTCCTGGTCGCCGCCATCCTGTTCGGGCTGCAGGTGACCGGCCTGTTGCGCGGCCTGCGTGGCAACGCCGAAGCGGCCCATCGCATCGCGCAAGGCCAGCTCGACGAGAAGGTCACGGTGCGCAACCACAACGAACTCGGCGAGATCGAAGGCGCGCTGGCCGAGGTGCAGTCAAACCTGCACGCGATGATGGACGACACCGCGATGCTCTCTGCCGCCGCCGTCGAGGGCCGCCTCGCCACGCGGGCCGACGCCGATCGCCACCCTGGCGACTACGCCCGCATCGTGCAAGGCGTCAATGCCACGCTCGACGCCGTCATCGGGCCGCTCAACGTGGCCGCCGACTACGTCGACCAGATTGCCAAGGGCGCCATCCCCGCCCGCATCACCGACAGCTACAACGGTGACTTCAACACCATCAAGAACAACCTCAACACCGCCATCGACGCGGTCAATGCGCTCGTCACCGACGCCAACATGCTCGCCCAGGCCGCCGTCGAAGGCCGCCTGTCCACCCGCGCCGACGCCAGCCGTCACCACGGCGACTACGCCCGCATCGTCCAGGGCGTCAACGCCACCCTGGATGCGGTCATCGCCCCCATCGACGAGGTCAAGCGCGTCATGGTCGCACTCTCCGGGGGCGACCTCACCCAGAAGATCACCGACAACTACGCCGGCGACTTCCAGGTGCTGCAGAACGCAGTCAACGAGTCCATGGACAAGCTCGCCGAGATCATCGAGCAGGTCCGTGGCGCGGCCGATGCGCTCACCAACGCCGCAGGCCAGGTCTCGGCCACCGCTCAGAGCCTGTCCCAGTCCTCCTCCGAGCAGGCCGCCAGCGTCGAGGAAACCTCGGCTTCGATCGAGCAGATGAGCGCCTCGATCAACCAGAACTCGGAAAACGCCAAGATCACCGACGCCATGGCCACCAAGGCCGCCTCCGAAGCCGGCGAGGGCGGCCAGGCCGTCAAATCCACGGTCGAGGCGATGAAGAACATCGCCGGCAAGATCGGCATCATCGATGACATCGCCTACCAGACCAACCTGCTCGCGCTCAACGCCGCCATCGAAGCGGCCCGTGCCGGCGAGCACGGCAAGGGCTTTGCGGTGGTCGCCGCCGAGGTCAGAAAGCTCGCCGAGCGCAGCCAGGTCGCCGCCCAGGAGATCGGCCAGCTCGCCGGCAACTCGGTCCACCTGGCCGAGCGCGCGGGTACGCTGCTCGACGAGATCGTGCCCTCGATCAACAAGACCTCCGACCTCGTGCAGGAGATCGCCTCGGCCAGCCAGGAGCAGACCGCCGGCGTCGGCCAGATCAACAACGCCATGGGCCAGCTCAACAAGGCCACCCAGCAGAACGCCTCGGCCTCCGAAGAGCTCGCCGCCACCGCCGAGGAGCTCGGCGGGCAGGCCGGACAGCTGCAGGAGCTGATGGACTTCTTCACGGTGGTCAGCGCACACCGCGGTCGGGCGCGTTGAGGCTGGCACGACTGCAGGCTGCCGAGGACAGTCCCGCATGATCGACTGGCACAACATGTCGCCGCAGGAAATCGAGCGCCGGGCGAGGAACATTGCGCCGGGCGAGTGGGCGGTCGAAATGCAGAAACCGATCTCCACCCTGCTCGGCTCCTGCGTTGCCGTGTGCATGTACGACCCGGCTGTCGGGGTCGGTGGCATGAACCATTTCATGCTGCCGAACATGCGCAAGCGAGAGAGGACGGTCGACGTGGATTCGCTGCTGTCCGGAGACTACGCGATGGAGGTGTTGCTCAACGGCATCCTCGGCCGCGGCGGCGCTCGCCATCGCATCAAGGCGAAGGCGTTTGGCGGCGGTACGATCATCAGCGGCATCGCCGCTTCGGGCATCGGCAAGCGCAATGCCGACTTCGCGCGCGAATGGCTCGATCGCGAAGGCATCGAGCTGATCGCCTCGGACTTCCTCGGCGCTTGCTCACGCAAGCTGCTCTTCGTGCCGGCGACAGGTGATGCATACTGCCGGCGCATGACCACCACAATGGCCACGGCCCAGGAAGTCGCCAAGGCCGAGCAGGCCTATGCCGAATCACTGCGACGTCCCCCGCCCAAGTCCAATGTCGAACTGTTCTGAGCTCGGGACTCCACCCGTACATGGATAACCAAAGCCTGACCGACCAGGAATTCAGCCTGTTCCAGAAGCTGATCTACCGCCTTGCCGGCATCAACATGGCCGACAGCAAGAAGGCGCTGGTGGCCGGTCGCCTGTCACGACGCCTGCGCCACTACGGCCTCGACAGTTTCGGTGCCTATTACACGCTCGTCACCAGCGACGAAGCCCTCGACGAACGCCAGTTGATGGTCGATCTGCTGACCACCAACGAGACCTACTTCTTCCGCGAGGCGGCGCACTTCGACTTCCTGCAGGACTTCGCCGCCAGCCGGCGCGGCCGCCCGCTCAGGGTCTGGAGCGGTGCGTCGTCGAGCGGCGAGGAGCCCTATACCATTGCCATGGTGCTGGCCGAGACCCTGGGCATGTCAGCCCCCTGGGAGGTGATCGCCTCGGACATCAGCCTGACCGTGCTCGAACGCGCCGCAGCCGGGCTCTATCCGCTCGAACGCGGTCGCGGCATTCCTCCCGAGCTAATGAAGAAGTACTGCCTGAAGGGCGTTCGCAGCCAGGACGGAAACTTTCTCGTCATGTCCGCGCTACGCGAGCGGGTGACGTTCCGCCATCTCAACCTGCTCGAACCTCACCACCGCGACCTCGGCCAGTTCGACGTCATCTTCCTGCGCAACGTGATGATTTACTTCGACAACGACACCAAGCGCAAGGTCATCGCCAACATGCTCCCCCACCTGCGCGAGGACGGTGTCTTCATCGTCGGCCACTCGGAGACGCTGACCGGGATCACCGACCAGCTCGGCGCCCTGAGGCCGACGCTGTACTGCCGCGCGGGTGCCCGCGCCCAGCTCGAGCGCTACCGCAGCGCAACGCGAAGCGGGCACGGACGATGAGCAGCCGGATCAAGGTCATCATCGTCGATGACTCAGCGGTGGTGCGCCAGACCGTGCGCCAGGCCCTCGAGCGTGACAGCGGCATCGAGGTGATCGCGGCAGCCTCCGACCCCTTGTTTGCCATGGGCCACATGCAGCGCCAGTGGCCGGACGTGATCGTGCTCGACATCGAGATGCCACGCATGGACGGCCTGACCTTCCTGAAGAAGATCATGACCGAGCGCCCCACACCGGTGGTGATCTGCTCCTCGCTCGCAGAGAATGGCGCTGCCGCAACCATGCAGGCCCTGGCGGCCGGCGCGGCGGCGATCATCACGAAACCCAGGATGGGCGTGAAGCAGTTTCTCGAAGGCAGCGCCAACGACGTGGTACAGGCGGTGAAGGCCGCCGCACGGGCCAACGCGAGTCGGCTCGCGCCGCGTACCGTGGCTCCCAAACTGAGCGTCGACGCCATGATCGGCGCTGGCCTGGGAAGCGGCTCGAGCATGGTGCGTACCACCGAACGCGTCATCGCCATCGGCACATCCACCGGCGGTACGCAGGCACTCGAAGCCGTGCTGACCCGCCTGCCGGCAGTATGCCCGGGCATCGTCATCGTCCAGCACATGCCCGAGCGCTTCACCGCGATGTTCGCCGAACGCCTCGACAGCCTGTGTGCGCTGGAGGTGCGCGAAGCGTGCCACGGCGACCGCGTCATGCCCGGACGCGCGCTGATCGCCCCCGGCGGCAAGCACATGATGCTCGCCCGCAGCGGCGCACAGTACACCGTCGAAGTGGTCGATGGCCCGCTGATCAATCGCCATCGGCCCTCTGTCGATGTGCTGTTCCGCTCGTGCGCCAGATTCGCCGGTCGCAACGCGGTCGGCGTGATCATGACCGGCATGGGCGACGACGGCGCACGTGGCCTCAAGGAGATGCACGATGCCGGCGCCCACACCATCGCCGAGGACGAATCCACCTGCGTCGTGTTCGGCATGCCGCGCGAGGCGATCAAGCTCGGCGGCGTAGACCAGGTGCTGCCGCTGGAGCGCATACCGGACGCAATCCTGAAAGCTGTTTGAGTGCCTCACTTTCGTCTGGGGAAACGCCACCAGGGCAACACACGGCTCATCGAAAGCACCTCACCGCTATTCGAGGGTTGGTAGCCGGGGAGGCTCACCAGCCGACGCTGCCACGCGCTCGAACCGAGCAGTGCGAGAAGCGCACGGACTGCGGATTGATCCAGGGTGGACTTCAGGCAGGCGAGGAAGTATGTCTCCTCCACCAAGGGTATGAAGTCCAGCCCCCGGTCACGAGCACTTGCCTCAATCCCGAAACCGGCATCGGCCTCACCGCTTGCCACGGCCTGGGCAACCGCGGCGTGCGAAGGCTCGTCCACATCGTAGCCTCGGATCGAGAAAGGGCTCACCCCGAGCTCCCCCAGAAGCTCGTCGAATACGACACGCGTACCCGTACCGCGAGCCCGGTTGACGAAACGCACGCCTGGCCGCGGAAGATCACGCAGCCCGCATAGGGCGAGCGGATTACCCGGCGCCACGATCAAGCCCTGGCTGCGGCGCGCAAAACCGATGAGCTTATGAAGCCCGGGGCGCAACAGAGGCTTGTAGGTGTGGCGGGAGAGCGAGTCGGGCGCTGCGGGCTGGCGGACATGGAAGCCTGCCATCGTGCAACGGCCTTCGTTGAGCGCTCGGATGGCGTCGACGCTGCCCGTGAAGCGTATGTCCAAGTGCAGACGGCCAGAACGCGCCTCCTCGGCCAGGGCCGCAAGCCCTTGATCGTAGCTTGCGTGCAAGCTCAATACATGCGCCGACTCATCGAAAGCGATCGCAAAGGCGCGCTCCAGATCTCCACGCAGAGCTTCGATCTGCGGCAAAAGCCTCGCCTGCACCTGGCGTTCTGCCATAAGCAGCTTGGCCGCAAACGCGGTAAGCCGCGCCGCCTGTCCCTTCTCCCAAAGGATCAGCGGCTGACCAAGCTCGGCCTCCCAGCGCTTGAGTTCGCCCCAGACATGACGGTAGGACAAGCCAAGCGCGCGTGCTGCAGCCGAGATCGAGCCCTGCACACTGACCGCCTGCAGCAGGTCCAGCAAGGGGTTGCGCACCAAGGCGGGTGCCGCCGCCGGGCCGAGGGTGTAGTTGAGGCTGATCCTATGCATAGCCGTTCATATTGATGAGCTTAGGTTAGGCCAATAGATTGCGCCAAGCTGGTCGCTGAAGCCAATCCTGCCGATCACTCCAATTTGCCTACAACACGGTTGCCCGATAGCCGACGGAGACGATACCCATGCGCACCTCACTGCTTTCCCTCGCCAGCAAGCACGTCGCAAGCCTCGTTGCGGCCACCACCATCGCACTGTTACCGCTCGTCGCCCAGGCGCAAGCCACCTCGATCGTGATTGCATCCACCACCTCGACCGAGCAGTCGGGCCTGTTCGGCCACATCCTGCCCCAGTTCAAGCAGGCAACCGGCATCGACGTGAAGGTGGTCGCGCTGGGTACCGGACAGGCGCTGGATGTGGGCCGCCGCGGCGACGCCGACGTGGTGTTCGTGCATGACGCTGCGGCCGAGCAGAAATTCGTCGACGAGGGCCACGGCGTAGCGCACCGCCAGGTGATGTACAACGATTTCGTGCTGGTCGGCCCCAAGGGCGACCCGGCAAGCGCGGCAGGCAATGACATCGCCGCTGCGCTGCAGAAGCTCGCCGCCGCCGGAGCCCCTTTCGTGTCGCGCGGTGACAAGAGCGGCACCCACGCGGCCGAACTGCGCTACTGGAAAGCCGCCGGCCTGGAGGACAAGGGCAGTGGCTACAAGGAATGCGGCTGCGGTATGGGGCCGGCGCTCAACATGGCGGCATCGAGCGGCGCCTATGTCCTCACCGACCGCGGCACCTGGCTCAGCTTCAAGAACCGCGCCGACCTCGCAGTCCTGGTCGAGGGCGACACCCGGCTGTTCAACCAGTACGGCGTGATGGTCGTCAATCCGGCGCGCCACCCGCACGTCAAGGAAGCCGAAGCGCGCAGCTTCGTCGACTGGATCGTGTCGCCCGCCGGTCAGGAAGCGATCGCCTCGTACAGGATCGCTGGCGAGCAGCTCTTCTTCCCCAACGCCGGGCAGTAAGCGAACGCCGGCAAGTACGCAACGATCAGGCGCTGCCCAGCGGCAGCGCCGTCTTGTCGATCACCCGCCGCAGCACGAAGCTCGAATGCACCCCGGTGACACCGGGAATGCGGGTAATGCGGTTCAGCAGCAGTTCCTGGTAGCCATCCATATCGGTGACGACGACCTTCAGCTGGTAGTCGGCATCCTGACCGGTAATGAGCAGGCACTCGAGCACCTGCGGAATGTTCTCGACCTCGGCCTCGAAATGCGAGAAGCGCTCGGGCGTGTGGCGGTCCATCGAGATGTGGATCAGCGCCATCAGCGACAGGCCGAGCTTCTTTGCATCGAGCAGCGCGCGGTAGCCGATCACCAGGCCGGACTCCTCCAGCGCGCGCAATCGCCGCAGGCAGGCCGAAGGTGACAACGCGATACGGTCGGCGAGCTCCTGGTTGCTGATTCGACCATCCTGCTGCAACAGATCCAGAAGCTGGCGGTCATAGCGGTCAAGCTGCATGATCAGGCGCCTCATTGTTCATGAATCGCAGATTGTTGCACCAAACTTCCGTTTCGTGAACTTTTCTGCCGGCAAACACCGAATCGCACTGCAACAACGCAATCGTCTGCCGCAGCTCGGCGCGTAAACTCTCCTCCATCGAATCACGCCACGCCCCCCGAGGACCGCGCCATGATGTTGCAGAACCCCGCCGCCAAGTACCGCCCCTTCGCCCCGATCGCACTCGCCGACCGCCAATGGCCGAACAAGGTCATCGACCGTGCGCCGATCTGGATGAGCACCGACCTGCGCGACGGCAACCAGGCGCTGTTCGAGCCCATGAACGTCGAGCGCAAGATGCGCATGTTCCGCACCGTGTGCGATATCGGCTTCAAGGAGATCGAGGTCGGCTTTCCGTCCGCCTCGCAGACCGACTTCGACTTCGTACGCACCCTGATCGAGGGCGGCCACATCCCGGCGGACGTCACCATCCAGGTGCTCACCCAGGCGCGCGAGGACCTCATCCGCCGCACCATGGCGTCGGTACGCGGTGCGCCACGGGCGATCATCCACGTCTATAACGCCACCTCGCCCACCTTCCGCGAAGTCGTGTTCAATATGGACAAGCCCCAGGTGGTTGCGCTCGCGGTGTCGGCCGTGCGCTTGATCAAGCAGATCGGCGCGCAGATGAGGGCCGAGTGCGGCACCGAGATCCGCCTCCAGTACAGCCCGGAGACCTTCTCCGCCACCGAGCTCGACTTCGCCAAGGAAGTCTGCGACGCCGTCACCGCCGAATGGGGCGCGACGCCGGACAACAAGGTCATCATCAACCTCCCCGCCACGGTCGAGGTCGCCACGCCCAACGTCTACGCCGACCAGGTCGAGTGGATGCATCGCCAGCTCGAGCGCCGCGACAGCATCGTGCTCTCGCTCCACCCGCACAACGACCGCGGCAGCGGCATCGCCGCCGCCGAACTCGGCATGATGGCCGGCGCCGACCGCGTCGAGGGTTGCCTGTTCGGCAACGGCGAGCGCACCGGCAACGTCGATATCGTCACCCTCGCGCTCAACATGTACACCCAGGGCGTCACGCCCGGGCTCGATTTCTCCGACATCAACGCGGTTGCACGCACCGTCGAGTACTGCAACCAGTTGCCCATCCACCCACGCCACCCCTATGTGGGGGATCTCGTATTCACGGCCTTCTCCGGCTCCCACCAGGACGCCATCAAGAAGGGATTCGCCGCCCACAAGGCGGACACCCCGTGGAACGTACCCTACCTCCCGATCGACCCCGCCGACGTCGGCCGCAGCTACGACTCCGTGATCCGGGTGAATAGCCAGTCCGGCAAAGGCGGCATCGCCTACCTGCTCGAGACCGAGTACGGCATCGTCATGCCGCGTCGGCTGCAGGTGGAATTCTCGCGCGAGGTCCAGCAGGTCACCGACGCCAGCGGCGGCGAAATGTCGGCGTCGGCAATCTGGAACCTCTTCCGCAGCACTTACCTCGACACCGTCGCGCCGGTTCGCTACGTCGAGCACCATCTGTTCGAGCACGGCGAGGCGCAGGGCATCCGCCTGGTGGTGGAGATCGGCGGCACCCGACACCTGCTCGTCGGCGAGGGCAACGGCCCGATCGACGCCGCCATCCACGCCTTGCGCGGCGCCGGCATCGACGTCCAGGTGCGCAGCTTCGAGGAGCGCTCGATCACCCCCAGCGAGGACGGCGGCAACGCCCAGGCCTGCGCCTTCCTCGAGCTCACCGAGGCCGGCGGACAAGGCGGCGACCGCTACGGCGTGGGCGTAGACGGCAACATCGTCACCGCCTCGATCCGCGCCATCATCAGCGGCATCAATCGCCTACAGCCGGCGCGCGCAGCAGCACCGGCAGAAAAGGCGGCCTGAGGCGAGCGGCGGGCCCGGTCAAGGCGATAGCAAGCCCCCCAGCGCCTCTCCCAACCAATCCAGCGCATCGGAGACATCAAAGCCCGAGCCCTTGTTGCCCGCGAGCGTGTCATATCCTTGCGACAGGCCCTCGGTCTGCGCTTCTTCCTTCATCTCCTCGCGCATCCGCGCAGAGTGGATGGCGCCCAACTCGCCTTCGTCCAACCACACCGCACGGCAGTCTCTGCATAGGTCAATCTCGATACCCTCATGATGGGCGACGTGCATCATCCCGCCGCATTGCGGGCAACACAACGACGAGCGCGGCCACGCGGCCGAATACTCGACAACCTGCTCAAGCACAGGCAGCAGTTCGGGCGTCATTGACAAGGGCAGGAACGCACCCTCGCACTCGTTGCAGGAATACCAAGGCTGCCCCAAGTGTTCGCGGAGGGCTAGCAATGCGCCATCGTAGGGGCAGTGGAGACCGGACTTCATGGTGACCCTCAATCATCTCCGCCCATGCGTCGGCGAGCATAGTGCTCCGGCCAGCGCCAGCGGGCGAGAAGGATGAGCGCCGCCAAGACCAAAACCGCCGTGCCAAGGGGTTGCGCCAGGTTGGCGAACCACTGGGCGCCGGTCATGGCGTCCTTACCGCCGAGGGCATCGGCGATCAACCGCTGAGTGCGGCTATAGCCCCACGCGCCTATCAGCCACACGGTCGCCATGCCTGCCAACACGAGGAGTACCCATAGGGTTTGCGCCACCATCACGCCGCGTCCTCGCGCATGGTTTCGATCACCCGGATGGCGCTGCAACTGCAATCAATCCGGCCCCGGGCGTCATCCTCTCAAACGGGTCGTTGCCCCAGCCGCCGCCCGGCGGCCTCTCCGACCACCTCGGACAGGGCCGCCAGGGTCTGGTAGAAGCGGGTGCCGAATTCGATATACAGTGCCCGACCAGCCGGACTGTTCGCCCTTTTCAGCAGCTGTCCGAGTTCCTCCGTATCGAACTCCTGGTACGCGGCGGCAGAGTGAACGAGCAGCATCTGAGCCATCTGTGCCCGCATCGCAAAACGCTGTGCATTCATGTGGCTCTGCACCTCGTCGAAGCTGGGTCTCGCCGTGCCCTGCGGCAGGGTCGAGATCAAACCCCACTCGAGCGCCAACTGGCTTTGCAGCGCCATGTTGGTGGCCTGCTCCACCGCATCGGTGGCCTGCAGCCAGGACTGCAGCAGTGCCATCCGGCTGGCATCCTGGCTGAGCGTCTCCATGATCTGCGGCGCCCGCTCCATCATCTCGCGCTGGAAGGCCGGCGAGGCCGCGTGCTCGTCGGCGGCGGTCAGCTTCCTGCCCAGCGGCGTCGCATAGAAGCCCAGCCAATCGGCCAGCTGCTCTGCGCTCAGGCTGGCTTGCAGGTGGGCGGTGACCGCCTGCTGCAAGCCCTCGAAGCCAAACACCTCGTCGGCCGCAGCCTTGAGCGCAGCCTCGACCTCGGGAGGCACCGCCGCCCCCTGAGCCCTGGCCTGGTCGAGCCCCTGCCTGAAATAGGTGGGCAGCTCCCGCACCATCCGCTCGATGCTGGTCACCTGCAACAGCCGCCGCCAGTCGGTGGCGGCTGCATCGGCCTGGACGCCCTGCATGCCGTCCTGCTGCGCAAACACATGCGCCCCCGGTGCAAGCAAGCTCAACGCGAGCAGCCCTGCCCCCAGGAATCGAAACCGTTTGAACATGATCACTCCTTATCAATGAAACACTCAGGCAGCATCAGGACCGCCAAGTCCGGCCAGCCAGGTTCGAGAGCGCTGGCCCGGCACCAGGCTGCGCGCACACTGACGAACACGGGGGCTGTTAGACGAGACCAGCGGATCTGCGTGTTGATACTCTGTAGTAAATGCCTTTCATTATCATTTACTTTTTTGTCATTTTATCTCCTTCTGCTCCCCGCTTGTCAAGCGCATACGGCTCAGATGAGTTTCCAGAAACAGGCGGTTTGGAGAAGGCACAATGCGAGGATGAGCACCGCAGATCACCATCCCGCAAGTCTCGCTACACAGCCTCTGTTCGCACCGATCGGGCGCTGGCTCGAACGCTGCGCCGGCACCGGCCTGCCTGACCACGCGGCGCTCGACGCCCTGCTCGCCGAGGCGGCCCCGGGCACCCGCAGCGGTGGCGGGGCGCCGATCCGCTTCGTGCCGCCCGGGGAGACGCCTGCGGGCTACGAGGCCCACATCTTCGCCCGCGGCGAGGTGCCGACCCGCAGCGGCGACTGGCACGATTTCTTCAATGCGCTGGCCTGGTGCGCTTGGCCGCGCACCAAGGCCACGCTCAACCGCCTGCATGTCGAAGAACTGCAGACCCGCACGGCGGCAGGCCTTTCCGGGCGCGGGCCGCGCCGCGACGCACTGACCCAGTTCGACGAATGCGGCATCGTGGTGGTGTCGGCCGATACCGAGATCCCCGCGCTGCTCGCTGCGCATGAGTGGGAAGCCGCATTCTGGGACCGCCGTCAGCGCCTCGCACGGACCACCCGCTTTCTCGTCTTCGGACACGCCACCTGGGAGCTGCTGCGCGCGCCCTTCTTCGGCCTGTGCGCGAAAGCCCTCTACCGCAGGGTCGCACCCGACTGGCTGGCGCTGCCGGCGGACGCAGCGCTGGCCGACACCGACGCCTGGCTCGCCCACGAGTTCACCACCATGATCGGCGACTTCAGCCCGCGCAGCCTGTCAGCCCTGCCACTGCTCGGCATCCCCGGCATGACGCCCGAAAACGAATGCGCCGCGTATTACCGCGACACCCGCCAGTTCCGCCCGCGCCGCGCGCATGAGGCCCACGCCGCCATCCTCTGATATTCGATATGGATAATCCGGACGGCGCCATGTACAATGCCTTCGTCATTGACAGCGCAGATGCTCATGCCGCGTCCACCCACCTCCCCAGAGACGACCCCCAGGACTACCCAGCGGGCCTGCACCGCCTGCGCGCCCGCACCCACGGGCACTCAACGCCCCCGACGGCCAATGAACGCTGCATCGCGACTCGGGCCTGCCCGCACGCACCGCACATTGATCCTGGCGCTGCTGGTGGCCGCGGTCAGCGGCGCGGCCTGGTCCGACCCGCACACGCCATCGGCGCCCGCCCCCATGCTCGCGCTGCGCTACGACGCGGCCATCGACCCGGCCCAGTACTGGATCAGCGAAAAGCTCGACGGCGTACGCGCGCTGTGGGACGGCCGCCAGTTGCGCTTCCGCAGCGGGCGGCCGATCGTCGCGCCCGACTGGTTCGTTGCCGGGTTACCCCACACGCCGCTCGACGGCGAGCTGTGGCTGGGCCGCCAGCGCTTCGACGAACTCTCCGGCCTCATCCGCCGCGCCGACCCACAGCACCCGGGCTGGCGCGCGGTGCGCTACATGGTGTTCGACCAGCCCGCCGGGGCGGGCGACTTCAGCGCCCGTCTGCAGGCGCTCCAGGCCCTCGTCATGGCGGCCGACCGGCCCTGGCTCCAGGTCGTGGAGCAGCGCCGGGTCACCGACCGCGCAGCACTGCAGCGCCTGCTCGACGACACCGTCGCCGGCGGGGGAGAGGGACTCATGCTGCACCGCGCCGACGCCCACTGGCAGCCCGGCCGCAGCGACGCCCTGCTCAAGCTCACCCCATGGCTCGACGCCGAAGCCCGCGTCGTCGGCTACATCCCCGGCAAGGGCCGGCTGCAGGGCAAGGTCGGCGCACTGGAGGTCGAGACCGACGACGGCCGCCGCTTTCGCATCGGCAGTGGCCTGACCGACGCCCTGCGCAACACCCCGCCCGCCATCGGCACGCTGGTCACCTACCGCTACCGCGAACTTACCCCCAGCGGGCAACCACGCTTTCCACGCTATGTGCGCGAGCGCACGCTGCCGTAGAGCCCCGCGCCACCCTCCTCACGCCTCCAGCTGCAGCGCCGCCAGCCGTGCATACAGCCCGCCCTGGCGGCGCAGGTCGGCCGGGGTACCGGTCTCGACGATGCGGCCGGCGTCCATCACCACGATGCGGTCCACCTTCTGCACCGTGGCCAGGCGGTGGGCGATGATGAGCGTGGTCCGCCCCCGCATCGCGGCGGCCAGGCCCTGCTGCACCAGGATTTCGGATTCGGCGTCGAGCGCACTGGTGGCTTCATCGAGCAGCAGGATGGGCGCACCCTTGAGGATCGCACGCGCGATCGCGATGCGCTGGCGCTGGCCGCCCGAGAGCCGGGTGCCGCGTTCGCCGAGGAAGCTGGCGTAGCCTTCGGGCAGGCGGGCGATGAATTCGTCGGCAGCCGCGGCGCGGGCGGCGGCGATCACCTCGGCGTCGCTGGCGTCGGGACGGCCGTAGCGGATGTTCTCCAGCGCGCTTGCCGAGAAGATCACAGGGTCCTGCGGCACGATCGCGATCCCGGCGCGCAGCGCATGCAGCGACAACGCGCGGATGTCGCTGCCACTGATACGGATACAGCCCGCGCTCGCCTCGTAGTAGCGCAGCAGGAGCTGGAACAGGCTGGTCTTGCCGGCGCCGGAGGGGCCGACGAGCGCAATCCGCTCGCCGGGTGCGATCTGCAGCGAGATGTCGTCGATCGCGCGCACGCCCGGGCGTGCCGGGTAGCAGAACACGACGTGCTCGAACGCGATCGCGGGCAGGGCGGCGTCGGCTGCGGGCGTGGCGCAGGCGCCCTCGCCGGCGCGGGCCGCGTCGCCATCCCGGATCGCCGGCTCGGCGTGCAGCAGCTCCATCAGGCGCTCGGTGGCGCCGCTTGCACGCATGACGTCGCCCCACACCTCGGCCAGCGTGCCCACACCGCCCGCCACCAGCGCGGCATAGATGAGGAAGGCGCCGAGTTCGCCCACCGACAGTGTGCCCGCCTGTACCTGGCGCGCGCCAATCCACAGCACGAAGATGATCGTGCCCATCACCGCCGCGATGATGAGCGCGGTGAGCAGGGCGCGCACGCGGGTACGCTGCACGGCAGCCTGGAACCCGGTCTCGCTGCGTGCAGCGAAGCGCCGCGCCTCGTTCGCTTCCTGGGTGAAGGCCTGCACCGTGGGCATGGCGTTGAGGATCTCGCCGGCCAGGGCCGAGGCATCGGCGATGCGGTCCTGCGACGCGCGCGACAGCCGGCGCACGCGCCGGCCGATGACGGCGATGGGCAAGGCCAGCACAGTCATCAGGCCGACGATGAGGCCGAACAGCTGCACGCTGGTCACCGCCAGCATGAGCATGCCGCCGACGAACTGGAACAGGCTGCGCAAGCCCATCGAGATCGAGCTGCCAACGACGGTCTGCACAAGGGTGGTGTCGCCCGTGAGCCTCGAGAGCACTTCGCCGGTCTGCAAGGTCTCGAAGAACTGTGGCGACTGATGCAGCACGCGGGCATACACCGCGCTGCGCAGGTCGGCCGTGACGCGCTCGCCGATCCAGGACACCGTGTAGTAGCGCGCCGCGACCACCACCGCCCAGAACAGCGCGAGGCCGACCAGCGCCACGAAGCGGCCGTCCAGGCCCTGCGCACCGAATAGCCCGGCCCCCGCCACATCACCGCCAAAACCCGCGTCGATCAGGTCGCGGAAAGCCAGCGGCACGACGAGGATCGCGGCCGAACCGAGGCAGAGCAGCACGAAGGCCAGGACCACCCGGCCACGATGCGGGCGCAGGAATGGCAACAGGCCGCGCAGTGCGGAGAGTGGGCGAGCAATCGGGGGCGAGGACGTCATGGTCGGTAGGCAGGCACGGTGAATGCCCGATTATTGCCGGATTTCCCGCGCTCGAACGCGAACGCCATACCGCACCGAGCTCGCAGACACGGACGGTCGACTGCGCTATGGTGTCCGTACCGCCCGCCCGCAGGAGGTCCCGCTTGGACACGCCCGACTCAATCCACGCCTTCTGGTTCGGCCCGGACGCCGACACGACCGCGCAGACAGCCATCATCGAACGTCAGTCCGCACTATGGTGGCGGAAACAGGCCGAGGTCGACGCCGACATGCGCCAGCGCTTCGCAGCGCTCGTCGGCCGAGCGGGTGCCGGCGAGCTGGACGGCTGGCTGGGTACGCTGCGCGGCCGGCTTGCGCTGATCCTGCTTACCGACCAGTTCCCACGCAATATCTGGCGCGGGCAAGCTGCCGCCTTCGCCTTCGACGTGCTCGCACTGCGCTGGGCGCGGGACACGATCAGGCTCGGCCTCGACCTCGATGCGCGCCCGATCGAGCGCGTGTTCCTGTATCTGCCACTGGAACACTCCGAGGATCTGGCCGATCAGCGCGAAGCCGTCCGTCTCTTCGACGTGCTCGCCTCAGGCCTTGGCGCGGCAGAGCGGCCCGCCTTCGATGGCTATGTCGATTACGCGCGCCGTCACCTGGAGATCATCGACCGCTTCGGCCGCTTTCCCCATCGCAACGCAGCCCTGGGCCGCGAATCGACGCCGGATGAAGTCGCCTTCCTGCAACAGCCCGGATCCGGATTCTGACGTAACCGGACTCAGCCAGCGCGAAGCACGGCGTCGAGCGCGCTCTCGATTGCGGCTCGGCGTGCGCCCAGCTCCGCAATCAGGGACGGACGACTGCCGGCGGCAGCAGGCGCGCCAGCACAGCGCTCGCACAGCTGCGCCAGTTGGGCGAGTTCATCCTGCAGGGCTTCGCAGGCCGGTGCGTCGACAGCGCCGGACGCACGCTCTGCGGCCAGCCAACGCCCGAAGGCGCTGCCCTCGATGTCGAACGCGGGCACCTCCGCGCCCTGGTTGCCAAGCGCCGCCGCAGCCAAAGCGCACCAGTGTGCAAGCTCGGCCCCGGCATACAACAGCAGCACCTGGTCGCGGCCGAGTTCTGCCGCACTCTGCCAGGATGGATCCGGTCGCCAGGCCGTCACCCACACGGGTACGGCGGCCGCAGGCATCGGCCGTGCAATACCGTAGCCCTGGGCAAACTCGCACCCCAGCAACAGCAGGCGGCGCGCATGTACGATGCTCTCCACCCCTTCGGCAACCGCCTGACGGCGGAAGGCCTTGGCCAGGCCGATGACCCCCTCCAGGATCGCCAGGTCATCGGGGTCCTCCAGCATGTCGCGTACAAAGGTCTGGTCGATCTTGAGCACGTCGGCCGGCAGGTGCTTGAGGTAGGCGAGCGACGCATAGCCGGTGCCGAAGTCGTCGAGCGCAAACCGCACGCCGAGGCGCCGGCAGCCGCGGATCACCTCTGCGACATGCTCGAGGTTGCTGAGCGCGCTGGTTTCGAGAACCTCGATCTCGAGACGCCCGGGGCCAATGTCGCGCTGACGTCCGAGCAAGGCCTCCAGGCGGGCGACGAAGTCCGCGCGCTGCAGGTGCTCGGCCGAGATGTTGACGCTGACCGGCAGGTCCAGTCCCTGCTCGCGCCAACTCACATGCTGGGCGAGCGCGGTATCGATGACCCATTCACCGAGCTCCACGGCAAGCGGGCTGGCCTCGACATCGGCGAGGAAGGCGCCCGGTGAAAGCAGGCCGCGCTGCGGGTGATGCCAGCGGATCAGCGCCTCCAGCCCGATCACCGCACCGGTACGCATGTTGACCTTGGGCTGGTAGAAGAGCTCGAACTCGCCCCTGCGGAGACCCGCGGCAACCTGGGCCAGCGTCTCATGATGGCCGCGCACGCTGCGATCGAGCTCGGTGTCGAAGATGCAGAAGCGGTTCTTGCCGGCCAGCTTGGCCTGGTACATCGCCTGGTCGGCCTGGCGCAACAACTGGTCGGCATCGACGACATCGGGCTGTGGGAACAAGCTGACGCCGATGCTGGCCGACAACTGCAGTCGCACGCCATCGATGTCCACCGGGCGGGACACGACATCGAGCAAGCGCATCACGAAGGGCACGAAGGCACCATGCTCGCCGACATCGACGAGCACGGCCGCAAACTCGTCACCGCCGAGGCGTGCGATGGTGTCGCCCTCACGCAAGGCCGCGCGCATGCCGCCGGCGAACTGCTTGAGCAGGCGGTCGCCGAGCGCGTGGCCATGCTGGTCATTGACCAGCTTGAAACCGTCGAGGTCGAGGTAGGCCACCGCCACGCGCTGCTCGCGGCGGCGGGCCTGCGCGATGGCCTGCTCAAGGCGGTCGCGCAGCAGCGCCCGGTTGGGCAAGCCGGTAAGGGCGTCGTGGTGGGCGAGGAACTCGAGCTCGGCCTCGTGCGCCTTCTGCGCTGCGATATCGGCATACAGGGCAACATAGCGCAGCGCCTCACCGCCGGCGTCCGGCACCGCGCTGATGGTGAGCAGCGCCGGGTAGTGCTCACCGGATTTGCGCCGGTTCCAGATCTCGCCACTCCAGAAACCGCGCTCGCTCAGGCTTCGCCTCATCACGGCGTAGAACTCCGCACCATGTCGCCCCGACTGGAACATCCCCGCCGGATGACCCAGGATCTCCTCGCGCGTATAGCCGCACTGCCTGCAGTAGGCCTCGTTGGCGTCGACGATCAGGCCTTGCCCGTCGGTGATCAGGATGCCTTCGCGGGCATACGAGAACACGCTCGCCGCCAGGCGCTGGCTGGCCTGCGCCTGGCGTTGCTCGGTGAGGTCGATGTCGATGCAGTACATCTCGAACTCACCATCAGCGTTGCGCTGCATGACGTGGCTGGAGAAAACCGGCACGCTGCTGCCATCCTTGCGCAGCAGGTTGAGCTCCCCTGCAGGGATCTCGACGCCTTTCTCGATCCAGTCGCGATGCAAAACCTCGAGGTCAGCGCGCATCTCGAGCGGAATCAGCAGTTCGTCCAGCCTGCGCCCGAGCGCTTCCTCGGCACTGAAGCCATAAAGCGCGGTGCTCGCTTCGTTCCAGAAGATCACGTTGCGCTGGGCATCGTAGCCCTGCACCGAGATGTTGGGGATCTTCTCGAACAGCTGGCGGAAGCGCGCCTCGCTCTGGCGCAGCCGGCGCTCGGCATCGCGGCGCTCGAGCGCGTTGCGGATGGCGTCGCCGGCAAGCGCGAGCAAGGCCTTCTCCTCGTCGGCCCAGCGTCGCCGGGCATGCACCGAGTCGAAGCCGATGAAGCCGGACAGGCGCTTGTTCGAGCGCATCGGCGCTGCCAGCGTGGAATGGATGCCCTGCGCCAGCAGTATCTCGCGGTCGAGGCGAGCCTCGTCGTCCAGCGCCTCCACGTCCTCGATATCGACGCAGTCGAACGCCCTCAGCGTACGTGCGAACAGCAGCTCGTGATCGAAACGGACCTGCTGCAGGCTGCCGATCTGCGTCAACACCCCCGGCGCGCACCACTCATGGGTATTGCAGGCGTGGGCGTCGTCCTCCGCGACCGCGAACACGTAGGCTCGATCGGCACGCGCATGGCCGGCGAGCTCGCCGAGCGCCTCGACGATCACCTCGTCGAGGCGCTCATGCTCGGCACCGACGATGCGCGCCGAGATGCGTGCCAGGGTCTGCTCGAGCGACACCCGCCGCCGCAGGGCGGACAGATTGCGGCTGTTCTCGAGCTCCGCGCTGACCGGTGCGTCGAAGATCTGGAGCAGGTCGAGCACCACTTGCGGCTGGGCCAATGGACGCCGGCTGAGCAGCGCAAGCAGCCCCAGCGGGTGCCCGGCATGATCGATCAGCGGCACCGCGCAATAGCCTTCTATGCCCTTGCGTACGAGCGCCTCGTCGCGCGGGAAGCGCATCGCGACGCCCTCGGCATAGACGCAGGGCGCCCGCCCGATCACATGCTCGCAGGGCGAGTCCGCAAGCGCGTAGTCGAAGGCCTGCATGCGCCCCGCGCTCGACCAGCCGGCGACCGCATTGACCCGCTCGCCGACCGCGTCGACCGCACCGACGAACACATAGTCGGCATCGAGCGCCTCAACCAGGTGCCGGCACACGCGCTCATGGAAGGCGACCCCGGTACGCGGAGTGGAATCTGCGGCAAGCAGATCGAGTGCGGCCCGCATGCGCCGCTCGTGGGTGACGTCGTGGGCAATGCCGAGCACGCCGATGAGGCGTCCATCCGCGCCGTGCAGGGGCGCCTTGGTAGTGAGGACAAGCTCACGGTGGCCGTCGCGGGCAAAGGTGAGCCACTCCTCACGGCTCACGGGCTGCATGGCGGCCAGGGCCCGCAGATCGTCCGCGCGAAAGGCTGCGGCCTCTGCTTCGGCAAAGAAATCAGCGTCCGTCCGCCCGAGGATCTGGTCACGGGACCGGCCAAGCAAGGCCTCGACCTGGCGGTTGCAGTGCAGGAACACACCGTCGGGGCTCTTTACCCACACCAGCGCGGGCAACGCATCGACGAGCGCATCAAGCCCGCCGTCGGCAAACACGGAGGTGGCGGCCGGTCCAGCGCCGCCAGCGGCTGGCAGATTGAGGCTCGGATGCGTATGGTCGATCACTCGGACTCCTTCACCGATGCACAGCCGCAGCGGGCGCTACGCATACTGGATTCTAGACAGCTGCCGAAACACCGGTAGTGAAAACCGCACGCCTGGCGAGATACGCCGGTGCCTGCCCCGGTGATGACCTTTGCCCATGCGCAAGCCGGCGTGGGCACGCGCCTGGCCAGAGGCCCGTCTGCAGGTAGAATGGACCAGGCCCGGCTTTCACAATGGAAGTTCCGCCCATGCATGCCGCCATCCCCATCCGCCTCGCACACCTCTGCTACCGCAGTTTCACTGCGGTACTGGTCGTCCTTGCCCTGCTCGCGGTCGGCGGCTGCGCCAGCCTGGTGCACCGCGAACCGGTTCGAATCAACGTCGTCGGCCTGGAGCCCATCCCGGGCGAGGGCATGGAGATGCGCTTCAAGGTCAGGATGCGGGTGCAGAACCCCAACGACTCGGCAATCGACTTCGACGGCCTCGCGCTCGAACTCGAGCTCAATGGTCGGCCCTTCGCCACCGGCGTCAGCGATCGCGCGGGCAGCGTGCCGCGTTTCGGCGAGACGCTGATCGAGATCCCGGTGTCGGTATCGGCGATCGCCGTGGTACGCCAGGCGCTCGGCGTGATCGAAGGCGAGACCAAGGCCGAAGTACCCTACACGCTGCGCGGCCGGCTCGCCGGTGGTCTGGCGGGTGGCATGCGCTTCTCCGACTCCGGTACCCTCAAGCTACCCGATCCGCTCAGGACGCCACGCTGAAACCCGCCGCGCGCGACACTCAAAAGGAGACCGAATGATGTCCCAGCCCGCCCTCAAGGACGCCCGCCTGCAACTCGACGATCGCGTCGCCACCCTCACCCTGGCGCGCGACGACGTGCGCAATGCGCTCACCGGCACCGCACTCATCGACGACATCGTCGATGTGGCCGAGTGGGTAAACGGCTGCGACGAGGTCTCCGTGCTGGTGATCACCGGCGAGGGTGCAGCCTTCTCCGCGGGGGGCAACATCAAGGACATGGCCGAGCGCGGCGGCGACTTTGCCGGCGATGTGGCCGAGGTCGCCACCCGCTACCGCCGCGGCATCCAGCGCATCCCGCTGGCCTTGCAGGCGGTCGAGGTGCCGATCATCGCCGCAGTCAATGGGCCCGCAATCGGCGCCGGCTTTGATCTGGCCAACATGGCCGACATCCGCATCGCCTCCACCCGGGCGAAGTTCGGCGAGACCTTCCTCAACCTCGGCATCATTCCGGGCGACGGCGGCGCCTGGTTCATGCAGCGCCTGATCGGCTACCAGCAGGCCTTCGAGCTCACCCTGTCGGGACGCATTGTCGGTGCGGAGGAGGCGAAGACCCTGGGCATCGCGCTCGAGGTCGTCGAGCCTGAGCAGTTGCTGGCACGCGCCCACGACATGGCCGCGCGCTTCGCCGCCCAGCCGCCCAAGGCGCTGCGCCTGACCAAGCGCCTGATGAAGATGGCCCAGCGCACCGAACTCAAGGACTTCCTCGACCTGTGCGCGGCCTTCCAGGGCATGTGCCACAACGAGCCGGAACACCTCGCGGCAGTCGAGCGCTTCCTGAAGCGCTGAACTGCAGTCAGCCAGGCCCAGCCGTGCAGGCGAGGTGCGCGCGCACGCTCAGTGGCGCGCGCGGAAATGCCACTCGCCGGCTGCGATATCGTTGGCCACGGCCCGGCGCGTCGCCTCATCCACCCGTGTGTCATCGAGCGGATACAGGCCGCACAGGCGCAGCGCGCGCCGGACCTCGATGGCCTGGCCGAGGTATTCATACACGACCCGGGCGCAACATGGCATGCGCTCGCCGCTGCCCGACACCCCTAGCTTGAGCCCGGTGAGCCGGGTGACACGGTTCTTGAACGAGGGGAAGAGGATGGTCTGAGTCATCTCCAGACCAGTCAGCGTCTCGTAGTCGGTCAGGAAGATCCGGTCGGTGAGGAAATGCGCCAGGCCGCGATAGATGCCATGGTAGGCCTTCTCGCGCGGATGCTCGATGAGGCGCTCGGTACGCTGGTAATACACCCGGTCGTCACGCCTTTCCAGGCATACCAGGGTACGCAGAAGCTGCCCGGGGCAGGCCATCGACAGGTAGGTCTCGAAGTAATAGCCCAGGTACTTGTCCAGCCCTGCGCTACCGATCTCCTTCAGGTGGGCGAGATCCGCCGCCTCCGGTGCGTGCGCCACGGCGGGCACCACCGGCCGCGGGCGGACTTGCACCAGGCGCTCGAACTGCGCGCTGGGCATCATGATTTCGTGCTCGTCCACCCCGAAGAAGGCGCAGAACCGGCGCAGCGTATGGGCCGAGGGCCGATAGCGCCCGCTCAGGTAGCGGTTGAACTGCGGCCGGTTGATGTCGAGCCGGCGGCAGACCTCGGCCACGGAGCGGTAGTAGCTGCACAACAGGCGCAGGTTGCGGGCGAAATCCTCGTTCATGGTGGCTCCAGGGGCGACGCGGCGGGCAACAGGAGTGGCGGCTCACGCGTACGGCCCCGGTCGGTGGCACACCTTGGATATGTCGCAGTATGGCGCAGTTTGTGCGCCCATTGGCAACGGCTTGAGCCAGGTCGTCAAATTCCCGTGCTGCCCGCGGCTTGCTGAAATGTCCGTGCTCCCGCCGTTCGCGCGGGGGAAAACGACAACAGCGGCCACGCGCCGCGCAGCAAGGAGACATCTCATGCCTGCCTACCCGTGTCACGTCCCGGCCCTGGCCGCCTGCCACCTCCGCCAGGGAGGGCGCCGTCATGCTTGACCTGCTCAATGACCTGCTATGGTCCAAGGTGCTGATCGTCGTGCTGATCGGCCTCGGCCTGTGGTTCACCATCGGTTCGCGCTGCGTGCAGTTCCGCCACTTCGGACGCATGTTCCGCATCCTCGGCGCCAATCAGGCCTTTGCACGTGACAAGCACGGCCACATCAGCTCCTTCCAGGCCCTGATGCTGTCCGTGGCCGGCCGCGTCGGCGGCGGCAACATCGCCGGCGTCGCCGTCGCCATCACGCTGGGCGGCCCCGGCGCCATCTTCTGGATGTGGATGGTGGGCCTGATCGGCATGGCCACAAGCTACTTCGAGTGCACGCTCGCCCAGGCCTACAAGACTGCCGAGCCTGACGGCACCTACCGCGGCGGCCCCGCGCACTACATCGCCCGCGGCATGGGGCGGCGCTGGAAGTGGCTGGCGGCGGTCTATTCGGTGCTGCTGCTGCTGACCTTCGGCTTTGCCTTCAGCGCGCTGCAGTCGTACTCGGTCGCCACCTCGATCAACGACGCCTTCGGCATCCCGGTCAGCGTGACCGGCGGCATCCTCGCCGTGATCGTCGGCGCGATCATCTTCGGCGGCGTCAAGCGCATCGCCAAGGTGGCCGAGGTGCTCGTGCCGGTGATGGCGGTCGGCTACATCGCCATCGCGCTGGTGGTGGTGGTGCTCAACCTCGGCGAGTTGCCGGGCGTGCTGGCACTGATCGTCAAGAGCGCCTTCGGCCTCGAACCCGCGATCGGCGGCGGCATCGGCGCGGCGATCGTGATGGGCGTCAAGCGCGGCCTGTTCTCCAACGAGGCCGGCCTGGGCAGCGCGCCCAACGTCGCCGCGGTGGCCTACGTGCGCCACCCCGCCAGCCAGGGCATCGTGCAGGCCTTCTCGGTGTTCATCGACACCCTGATCGTGTGCTCGTGCACCGCCTTCATCGTGTTGCTCGGCGACGTCTACCAACCCGGCACAGGAGCTCAGGTCGGCGGCGTGGCCCTCACCCAGGCATCGCTGGCCGGTCTCGTCGGCGAATGGGGCCGGGTGTTCGTAAGCGTTGCGCTGATGCTGTTCGGCTTCACAACCATCATCTACAACTACTACCTCGGCGAGAACAGCCTGAGCTGGTTCAACGCCAGCAACCGCGGGCTGGTCGTGCTCTACCGCGCGGTGGTGATCGCACTGTGCGGCTGGGGCGCCACCACCGACCTCGGCACCGTGTTCGCCTTCGCCGACGTGACCATGGGCCTGCTCGCGCTCGCCAACCTGCTTGCGCTCGCGGCGCTGTTCAAGCCCGGACTGCGCCTGATGCGCGACTACGACGCGCAGATCGACGCCGGCGTCGCCGAGCCGGTGTTCGACGCCACACGCTTCAGCGACCTGGACATCGACGCCGACGCATGGCGCCTGGAGGAAGAAGACCGCGCGGCGATCCAGTCGCCCGCCGCGGACCCGGTTCCGGCCAAGGCCTGATCCGCGACCTCACCCGACCACTCCCGGTGGCTGGCGCACACGGCGCCTGCCACCGCCACAGGAACACACCAACATGAACACCCGCATCGAACACGACCTGCTGGGCGACATGGCGCTGCCCGCCGCCACCTGGTACGGCATCCAGACCCAGCGCGCTGTCGACAACTTCACCATCACCGGCGTACCCATCAGCCACTTCCCGGCGCTCGTCAACGCGCTGGCCATGGTCAAGGCCGCTGCCGCGCGCGCCAACCACGAACTCGGGCTGCTCCCGGCCCACAAGGCCGACGCCATCCTCGCCGCCTGCTCGGACATCATCGGCGGTCGCCTGCACGAGGCCTTCGTCGTCGACCTGATCCAGGGCGGCGCCGGCACCTCGACCAACATGAACGCCAACGAGGTCATCGCCAACCTCGCGCTGGAGAAGCTCGGCCAGCCCAAGGGCGCGTATGCACACCTGCACCCCAACGACGACGTGAACATGTCGCAGTCGACCAACGACGCTTACCCGACCGCGGTCTGCGTCGGCCTGCAGTTCGCCGTCGAGCCGCTGGTGGACGCCATCGCCAGCCTCAAGCGCGCCCTCGAAGCGAAGGGCCGCGAGTTCGCCGACGTCATCAAGATGGGCCGCACCCAGCTGCAGGACGCCGTGCCGATGACGCTCGGCCTGGAATTCGAAGCCTTCGCAGTGAACCTGGGCGAGGACATCGACCGCCTGCGCGAGGTCTGCGCCCTGCTGTGCGAGGTCAACCTCGGCGGCACCGCGATCGGCACCGGCATCAACACCCACCCCGACTACGCCGCACTCGCCGTGCGCCATCTCGCCGAGATCTCGGGCAAGCCGATCGTGCCCGCGGCCAACCTGGTCGAGGCGACCTCGGACATGGGCGCCTTCGTGCTCTTCTCGGGCGTGCTCAAGCGCTTCGCCGTCAAGCTGTCCAAGCTCGCCAACGACCTGCGCCTGCTCTCCAGCGGGCCACGCACCGGCTTCGGCGAGATCCACCTGCCGCCGATGCAGCCGGGCTCGTCGATCATGCCGGGCAAGGTCAACCCGGTGATCCCGGAGGCGGTTAACCAGACCGCCTACCAGGTGATCGGCAACGACCTCGCGGTAACGATGGCGGCCGAGGCCGGCCAGCTCCAGCTCAACGCCATGGAGCCGCTGATCGTCTACAACCTGCTGTCCTCGGTACGCATGCTCGACGCCGCCTGCCGCATGCTGGAGGAACGCTGCATCCGCGGCATCCGCGCCGACCGCGAGCAGTGCCGCCGCCACGTCGAGCACAGCATCGGCGTGATCACCGCGCTGGTGCCGCACATCGGCTACGCCAACGCCTCGCGCATCGCAGCCCAGGCGCTGCACAGCGGCGACACCGTGCGCGCCCTGGTGCTGGGCGAGGGCCTGCTTGGCGAGGCCGAACTCGATGCGCTGCTCAGCCCGCAATCCATGCTCGCCCCGCAAAGGCAGCCGGCATGAACGAGCGCATCCTGGTGCTGCACACGGGCGGCACCATCGGCATGGAGCGCGGCACGGACGGCTATCGTCCGATGCCGGGCTTCGGCGCGGTGCTACGGCGCCATCTGGACGGCGTGGCAGGCCTGCCCGCCTTCGATCTCGTCGAACTGGCACAGCCGATCGACAGCGCCAACCTGCAGCCAGCGCAATGGACCGCGATCGCCCGCGAGCTCGTCACGCGCTGGAACGACTACCGCGGCTTCGTGGTGCTGCACGGTACCGACACCATGGCGTGGACGGCGTCGGCGCTGTCCTTCATGCTGCAGGGCGCCGATCGACCGGTGATCCTCACCGGTGCGCAGGTTCCGCTCGTCGAGCCGCGCACGGACGCACTGGCCAACCTGCAGTCGGCGCTGCTGCTCGCCGACAGCTTGCCGCACGGCGAAGTCGGCGTGTTCTTCGGCCGCCAACTGCTGCGCGGCAACCGCAGCACCAAGGCGAGCAGCACGGCCTTCGAAGCATTCGCCTCACCCAACGCAGCCGCGCTGGCCGAGGTCGGGATCACGCTCAATGTGCATGCGCAGCGCCTGCAGCCTGCAGGCGCACGCAACTTCCGGCTCCCCGAGTTCGATCCGCGCGCGGTGACGGTGCTGACCGTGCATCCGGGCCTGGGCGCACACCAGGTCGATGCGCTCGCGGCCGATCCCGCATTGCGCGGCCTGGTGCTGTGCAGCTACGGCGCCGGCAACCTGCCCGATGCCGAGCCCGGCCTTCTCGATGCGCTCGCGCGCGCCGTAGCGCGCGGCGTGGTGGTGGTGAACCGGACCCAGTGCAGCCACGGCACGGTGATGCAGGGCGCCTACGCAACCGGCGCAGCACTGCACCGCATCGGTGTCGTCCCGGCCGCAGACATGACGCTCGAGGCGGCCTTCGCCAAGCTGCATGTGCTGCTCGCGACCGACGGCGATCCTGCGCAGGTGCGCGCGCGCTTCGGCACCGCGCTGTGCGGGGAGATGTCCTGAACCTGGCGCCGGGCACGGCGCGCCGGCGGGGCTGACGTAGAATGGCGCTCCCCGCCCCCGCACAAGACAAGTGCTCGGCCCGACGCCGCGACCGCCCTCATCCCGGCGAGCGACACGGGTGAGCCCCCCCATCATGGCAGACAGCTCACCACGCGTGCTTTCGGTGATCCCGCCGATGACGCAGCTCAACACGCCGTATCCGTCCACGGCCTATCTCACCGGCTTCCTGCGTTCGCGCGGCATCGACGCGGTGCAGGAGGATCTTGCGCTGAAACTGGTGCTGCGCCTGCTGTCGCCCACCGGCCTGGACGACATCCGCGCCCGCGCCGAGACCTTGGCACGCAGACAGCGCACGCCGCTGGTGCAGGGCTTTCTCGAGCACTTCACGCGCTACCGCTACACCGTCGGCCCCACCATCGCCTTCCTGCAAGGCCGCGACCCCACCATCGCCCATCGCATCGCGAGCCGGACCTTCCTGCCCGAGGGGCCGCGCTTCGACACGCTCGATGCCTATGTCGACCCGGACGATCCCGAAGGCGGCGACCCGCTCGCCTGGGCCTTCGGCGCCCTCGGCCTCGCCGACCGTGCGCGCCACCTCGCCACGCTGTACCTGAACGAGCTCGCCGACATCCTGCGCGACGCCATCGATCCGCGCTTCGAATTCGTGCGCTACGCCGAATCGCTGGCCATGAGCCAGGCCACCTTCGACGCGCTCGCCGACGCCCTGGCCGCCTCACCGACCTTGGTCGATGCCTACCTCAAGGAACTGACCCTCGAGGCCATCTCCCACCATCGGCCGCAGCTCGTCCTCGTCTCCACGCCCTTCCCCGGCTCGGTGTACGGCGCTTTCCGCATCGCCCAGGCGATCAAGGCCGCCCATCCGGGCATCGTCACCGTGCTCGGCGGCGGCTTCGTGAACACCGAGCTGCGCGAGCTGTCCGAGCCGCGCGTGTTCGACTACTTCGACTACGTCACCCTCGACGACGGCGAGCGCCCCCTGCTGGCGCTGCTCGAACACCTGCAGGGCAAGCGTGGCAAGTCCCGTCTGGTGCGCACCTTCGTGCGCGACGCGGACACGCGTACGGTGCGCTACATCAACCTCATCGAGCCCGACGTGCCCTTCGCCGAGGTCGGCACGCCGACCTGGGACGGCCTGCCCCTGGACGGCTACCTGTCGGTGCTCGACATGCTCAACCCGATGCACCGGCTATGGTCCGACGGGCGCTGGAACAAGCTCACGGTGGCCCACGGCTGCTACTGGAAGAAGTGCAGCTTCTGCGACGTCAGCCTCGACTACATCGGCCGCTACGACGGCGCCCCGGCCGCGCTGCTGGTCGACCGCATCGAAGCGATCATCGCCGAGACCGGCCAGACCGGCTTCCACTTCGTCGACGAGGCGGCGCCGCCCAAGGCCCTGCGCGCGCTCGCCGAGGAGCTGCTGCGCCGCGGCGTGGCAATTTCGTGGTGGGGCAACATCCGCTTCGAGAAGTCCTTCACCCCCGAGCTTTGCCAGCTGCTCGCCGACAGCGGCTGCATCGCGGTGTCGGGCGGGCTGGAAGTGGCCTCGGACCGGCTGCTCAAGCTGATGAAGAAGGGCGTGTCGGTGGACCAGGTCGCACGCGTCACCCATGCCTTCACCGAAGCCGGGGTACTGGTCCACGCATACCTGATGTACGGCTTCCCAACGCAGACGGTGCACGACACCGTTGATGCGCTGGAATACGTGCGCCAGCTCTTCGAAGCCGGCTGCATCCAGTCGGGCTTCTTCCACCGCTTTGCGTGCACCGTACACTCACCGGTGGGGATGAACCCGCAGGAGTACGGTATCGAGCTCGTACCGCTGCCACCGGTAAGCTTCGCGAAAAACGACATCGGCTTCATCGACCCCACCGGTGTCGACCACGATCGCCTCGGCAAAGCGCTCAACAAGGCGCTATACAACTATATGCACGGTATCGGCCTCGATGCGGACGTGCGCCAGTGGTTTGCCGACAAGGTGCCGCGCCCGCGCGTGGCGCGACAGTTCATTGCCCGAGCGCTCGGGCAATGATGCTCGCACTTGATCTCGCGCATGCATGCACGCCCCCGATGAGGGCTAGAATCCCGCCCCGCCTCCCTTCAACGCCACTGCACCGCGCGCATGGACAATGACCTGGCCCCAGGCCCTCTACTGAGCCTCACCCTCGACGCGGCGACCCGTGTGCTCAGCGCGAACCTGGCACATGACGCACGCTTCCCGCGCATCGATGCACTCTGGTTGCGCGAGCAGCTCGGCGCGGCCGGCTACGCCGAACTGCGCATCCGGCCGGATGCGATCAAGGGGCTGATCGCGCGCTACAACGCCGGGCAATCGGTCGAGGCCGTCGAGATCGCCGAGTGCGCGGATGCCATGCTCGAGGTCGAAGTCGCGGCCGATGGCCTCAGCGCGGAACTCACCCTCACCCCGGCCAAGGGCGGCCGTCCGGCAACCAAGGCAGAACTGCTCGGCCTGCTCGCCGCACGCGGCATCGTCGAGGGCGTGCTGGTCGACGAGATCAACCGCGCGATCGCCAAGGGCCAGGCCAACCGCCTGGTGATCGCCCGCGGCCGCGAAGCCGTGCCCGGTGAGGACGGCTGGCTCGAACGCCTGCTGCCCGAGACACCTGCGCGCGTACCCAACGTCCGCCCCTGCGGCCGTACCGACTTCCGCGACTTCGGCGAGATCCTCGTGGTGCAGGAGGGAGAGGGCCTGATGCGACGGCATCCCGCGACTCGTGGCGAGGACGGCCGCAACGTGCTCGGCCAGCCGATCGCGCCCAAGCCGGGGCGCGATGTCCGCTTCGCCAGCGGCTTGCGCGGCACGCGCGCCGCGGCCGAGGATCCCGACCTCCTCGTCGCTGCCTGCGACGGCCAACCCGTGGAGGTGCGCGATGGCATCATCGTCGAGCCCATCTACACCGTCGACTCGGTGAACATGGCCACCGGCAACATCGACTTCGATGGCACGGTCAGGGTACGCAACGACATCCAGGCCGGCATGAGCGTCCGCGCCAGCGGCGACATCGAGGTCGGCGGCGTGGTCGAGCCCGCCACGCTGGAGGCCGGCGGCAACATCATCGTGCGCGGCGGCGTGATGGGCGGGCTCGGCGGCAAGACGGCAGGCAAGGATTTCAGCGCCGTCGCCATCCGTTGCGACGGCAGCTTCACCGCCACCTATGCTCAACAGGCACGCATCACGGCGGGCGACTCGATCTTCATCGATGATCTGGCCATGCAGTGCCAGCTCGTGGCGCGGAACCATATCCGCGTCGGCAACCAGCGTCGCGGCCACATCATCGGCGGCAAGGCCTGCGCGAACCTGTCGATCCATGCCCGTGTGATCGGCGCGCACAACCGCATCCGCACCGAACTCGAGATCGGCGCCGACACGGCACTCTCCCAGGCGGTGCAGGCCAAGGCCCAGGAGCGCGACATCCAGGAAAACAAGCTGCTCGAAGTCGGCAAGCTGCTCAACTTCGCCGACCGCAATCCGGGCAAGGTCACAAGCGAGATGCTGAGCCGCGCCGAGCTTGCAGCGGCGGCGCTGTCGACCGGGATCGAGGCCTTGCGTAACGAGGAAGAGGCCTTGCGTTTCCGGCTCGAGCTCGCCCAGCAGGCGCGGGTGAATGTGGAGCAGACCGTGTTCGAAGGCGTCACGGTCAGCATGGGTGAGCGCAGCCTGCGCATCCCGCAAGTACTCGCCGCCAGCACCATCCGCCTTGCAGACCAGGGGCTCGGCGTGTTTCCGCTCGAGGATGACAGCCACTTTGACGAGCCACAGAAACCGGGTGGCGAGTCCGCTCGCCGCCGCTGAGCGGAAAAGGCAAGGACCCCGACTGGGGCCCCTGCCTTTCACTGCATGACTGCCGCTTTCTTCAGCGCGGCAAGCGCGGCCGCATAGTCCGGCTCATCCTTGATCTCGCCCACGCGCTGGGCATGTACGACCTTGTCGTTGGCATCGATCACCACCACTGCACGCGCGGTAATGCCGGCGAGCGGGCCGGAAGTGATGGCCACGCCATAGGCCTCGGCAAAGCCCGGGTTGCGGAAGGTCGACAACGTCTGTACGTTCGCCAGGCCTTCGGTCTCGCAGAAGCGCTTGGCCGCGAAGGGCAGGTCGGCAGAAACCACCAGTACGACGGTATCGGCCAGCTTGCCGGCTTCCTCGTTGAACTTGCGCGTCGAGGTCGCGCACACCGGGGTGTCAAGGCTGGGAACGATGTTCAGTACCTTGCGCTTGCCGGCAAAGGCCTCGAGGCCGACGTCGGCAAGGTCGGCGGCGGTGAGCTTGAAGGCGGGGGCGGCATCGCCGGCTTGCGGGAAACGGCCCGCCACGTCGATCGGATTGCCGCCGAGGGTCACTGCGCTCATGGTTATCTCCTGTGGGTGAGGGTGGTGCCGGCTTGTTCGTGGGGCACCGGCTGGTCCGCCCGCTAGCCTACACCAAGGCGCTGCCCGCTGCCCGGCCGTTCAACGCCCGACGCGGGACAGCTTGAGCAGGCGCGAACCGCGGTCGATCAGCACCGTCAGCAACACGATCATGAGCAGGTAGGTGCCGGCCCGCTCGAAACGGAACCACTCGAAGTTGAAGCTGAACTGGAAGCCCAGGCCGCCCACGCCGACCAGCCCGAGCACCACCGCCGCGCGCACGTTGCTCTCGAACTGGAAAAAACCATAGGTCATCCAGTCGCGCCACACCCGCGGCACCGCCACCAGGCCGTAGGTTGCCAGGCGCGAGCCACCGCAGGTGGGCTCGAAGCGGCGCAGGGGCTGGTTGTCCACCGCCTCGCCGAACACCCGGGTGAGCACGCCCAGCGTGTGCAGCGCGATGGCCAAGGTCCCCGCCACCAGGCCGGGACCAAAGAAGGCGATGCACAGGAAGGCCCACATCACCTCAGGCACGCCACGTGCGATCACCGCCGTGGCGCGCGCCGCCGCGAGCTGCAGGGCGCGCAGCGCGCGTTGCCAGGGCGCCGGCGTCTCGCCGCTGAAGCGTGCGGCGTGGAGCTGGAAGCTGGCCGAATGCGGATAGGTGAGCAGGATCGCCCCGGCCACGCCAAGCACCGTGCCGACGACCGCAATGGCGAGCGGGATCGCCGCCGATTCCACCACCCGCCACACGAACCACTTCTGCAGCTCCTGCTGCCAGGCCAGCCACGCCGACGGTCGCCAGACATCGAGCGCGCCATGGGTGGCGAACAATTCGACCGCCTTGCCCTGCTCGAGGCGCGCCGCCACCTTGGCCGGGTCGCCCAGGCCGATCGCGGCGAGGTCGAGCTCGGGCTGCAGCAGGCGTTCGAAGAAGCGCAGCTTTCCCCAGGCCTCACCACTCAGCAGCTCCATGGCCGGTGCGAGGTGGTTGCGTGCAGCCCCATCCTCGCCGCCACGGTTGCCCCAGCCCATGAACCACAGCGACCACAGCAGGGCCAGCACGACCAGACCGGTGGCCAGCCAGGGGCCGAACGGCGGACGGGAGACGCCAGCCGCAATGGGCGGCGCCGCAGCATCGCCCTCAGGCCGTCCCTGGCGCGACGCATCGCCAGCCCCCGCCACCGCGCACGAGGCACCGCCGCTCTGGCGGGACTGGTCACCGCGCAGCTGGCGACGAATGGTGTTGCTGACGAGATCCGCGGCCAGCGTCAGTAACAAGGTGAACAGGATCAGCGTGCCGACCTTGTCCCATGCGCCGAAGCGCACCTGGTACCAGATCTCCGAGCCCAGCCCGCCGCCGCCCACCGCACCGATCACCGCCGCGTTGCGGATCGCGCATTCGGCGCGCATCAGCGTGAAGGACAGCACGTTGCGCGAGGCGAGCGGACGGATGCCGTAAAGGAAGGTCGCCAGCCGGCCACCGCCCAGGCTGCGGACCTGGCCATAACGCGCCGGATCAACGCTGTCCCAAAGCTCGCTGTACACCTTGGCCAGAATGCCGGTGATGTTGAGCGCCAGCGCGAGCGCGCCGGTGAGCGGGCCGAGGCCAACCAGTGCGACCAGGATGATCGCCCACACGAAATCCGGCACCGCGCGCAGGATGTCCTGCACCAGCCGGCAGGCCGCGCACAGCAAGGCGGCCGGCGAGCGCAGCGGCAACCACCGCCACAGGCGGGCGACGAGGTTGCCTCCCACAGCGCTGCGTTCATCGCCGACACACACCGCACGGCTCGCACCCATCGCCAACGGCCAGGCCAGCAGCACCGCCAGCGCCGTACCGAGGATGGCAGCGGACAGGGTCTGCAGGGTCAGGTCCCAGGCATGGCGCACGAAGTCCGGCGACAGGTCGGGGCGAGCGAAGGCCGCCAGCCAGGCGCCAATGCGCGCTGCCGCCTGAGCGCGGCGCTCGGCGTCAGTGAGCGCCCCCCAGTCCCAGTCGGCGGCGGCGAAGGCCGCCAGCAAGGCCAGCAGGACGGCGAGCAGGGCGACGAAATGGCCCAGCGGGCGGCGCTCGTAACGCGCGCTGGCGGCCAGGGCGAGCGTACTCACCAAGACACCCCCGGCACACAGCTGCGGCAGCCGTGCTTCATTCCTGCACCTCGATCTCGTCCAGGTGCAGCGCGCGATATTCGGCGCCGTAGAGCTCGCGCAGCAGATGCTGGGTGATCTGCGCTGGCTCGCCCTGCCAGAACAGACGACCGCCACGCAGCGCGATCACACGGTCGAAATGGCCTTGCAGCAGGTCCAGCGTGTGCAGATTGACCACCAGCGTCACGCCGTCGCGCTGCGCCAGTTGGCATAGCAAGCCGATGATCTCGCGCCCGAGGCGCAGGTCGAGCGCGCTCACCGGCTCGTCCGCCAGCACCAGGCGCGGCTGCTGCACGATCAGGCGGGCGACGGCGACGCGCTGCTGCTGGCCGCCGGAGAGTTCGTCGGGCAGCGCCCACAGCTTGTCGGCGAGCTCGACGCGCGCCAGCGCAGCGCGCGCGCGTTCGATCTGCTGCGGCCACAGCAGGGACAGCAGCGCACGCGCCAGCGACCAGTGGCCGAGCCGGCCCATCAGCACGTTGTGCACCACGCGCAGCTGAGGGATCAGGTTGTCCTGCTGGTAAAGGAAGCCGAGCTCGCGGCGCAGCCGCGCCAGCCGCCGTCCGCGCAGGCGGCGGGTATCCTCGCCCAGCGTCAGCGCGCAACCAGCCGCAGGCTTGACCAGGCCAGCGATGAGACGGAACAGCGTGGTCTTGCCCGCGCCCGAGGGCCCGATGACGGCGACGCGCTCGCCCGGAGCGATGTCCAGGCTGATGTCGTCGAGTACGCGCTGGCCGCCGTAGGCGACCGCGGCGCCCTGCAGGCGAACCGGGTGCTCGGGCACGGCCTGCGCATCAATGGAGTCTGTATTCATGATGATGAGCGGGCAGGGGGCGGCACAGCATCCGGCCGGACGCTGCGCCTACCGGTCCCAGCCAGCCCTCAGCCGCCGATGTCGATACCCGACTCGAGCAGGTCGACGTAACCCTGCCACTCGCCGATGTCGGCCTCGATGAACTTGCCTGCCTTCAGGTACTTGAGCACCTGGGCACCTTCCGGCGTGCTGCCATCGACGGCGAGCAGCGCGGCACGCAGCCTGGCGAGCAGGTCCGGGCCGAGATCGGCACGGGCGGCGAGGGCGTAGTTGGTATAGGGCGGGGTCTTGTAGACGATCGGCGCACGCGCCTTGAGCGCGTCGTCGGCCTTGTCCCACGATGCGTAGTTGAGCGCGCCGACCTGATGAGTGCCGTCGGCCACCATCTGCATCACCACGTCATGGCTGCCGGAATAGGCCACACTGCGGAACACACGCTCCGGCGCGGCACCGGCCTGGTCCATGAAGTACTTGCGCGGCATCATGTGGCCCGAGGTGCTGCTCTTGCTGCCGAAGGTGAAGCTCCAGCCCTTGCCCTGCGCGGCCTTGGCGAGTTCTCCGAGATCGCCCACGGTGCCCAGACCGGTCGCCGGGTTGGCGATGAAGTAGCTGACGAAGCCCTTGTCGATGTCGCGGCAGCCGAGGATGGTGAGCGCATCGCCCATCTGCATGCGCGCCTGCGCGGTGGTCACCGCGCCGAGCCAGGCGACATGGGCGCGGCCGGTGGCGAGCGCAGTGACGCTGGCGGCGTAGTTCTCCACGTGCATGTACTCGACCGGGATGCCCACGGCCTTGCCGAGATGACGGGCCAGCGCGCCGAAGTTCTCGCGCATGCGGTCGGCGTCGCCGTCGTCGGGGATCGCGGTGATGACGAGCTTGGCCGGCTGGGCCAAGGCATCGCCTGCGTTCAGACCCAGGCTGCCGGCCACGGCGAGAGCGGCGGCGGACAGCAGGAAGCCTCTGCGCGAGGCAGTGCGTTGATGGTGCATGTGCTGCTCCGGTTGTTCGGAGACCGCCGGCAGTCGCGCCGCCGATCGGCTTCCAGCCACCCCGGTGCGGGCGCGCCGGGGTTTAATGGCCCGGCATTCCGACCGGGCAGATAGGGTTCGGACGCTTGTCGATATGTAGATCGACGTTCAGGTGTCCGGCGCGCATTATCCGCAATGCTGGCCGGCAAAGGTAGGGTCAGGCGCAGCTGGCGCCGCACCCACGCAGGCCCATGCACCATCGCTTGCTGACGGCGCGGACAGCCTGATCTATGTTGAAGATCGGGCTGTATCGCATGGGAGCGTCGTCATGGAACCGGTCGATCTGTTCTACAGCTATGCACACGAAGACGAGAAACTCCGCGACGAGCTCGATGGCCACCTTGCGCTCCTGCGGCGCAAGGGCGTGATCCGCCCCTGGCACGATCGCAGCATCGTTGCGGGCCAGAAATGGGACGAGGCGATCGATGCCCAGCTCAGCACGGCAGACCTGATCCTGCTGCTGGTGAGCATGGACTTCCTCAACTCCGACTACATATGGGGCAAGGAACTTGCATCGGCAGTAGCGCGTGCCGAGCGCGGCGACGCCAGCGTGGTGCCGGTGCTGTTGCGCGCAGTGGACATCGAAGGGGCGCCCTTTGCCCACCTTCAGGGCCTGCCCACCGACCTGCGCCCGGTCACCTCCTGGCCCAACCGCGACGAGGCGTGGACCGATGTCGCCAAGGGCATCCGGCGCGCCGTCGAGGCAATCCAGCAGCGCTGGGTGAGTGCAGCACCCGCGGCCGCCGCCGCACCGAGGTCGAGCGACTTCGGCGCCACCTCAGCAAGTGTGGCCGCATCGGCAGCCGAGGACGACAGCTGGGCGCTCGAGGCCGCAGCGCCAGAAGGTACGGGCGACACCGCGGCACGCAAGCACGAAGAACCCGACAGTCTGGTCCGGCGCATGATGGCCGGCTTCACCAACGAACTGGCGGTCGCGGCACGAATACGCGGCGCACCCGCGATGGATGGCGCCGAGGCCGAAGATACGGCACTGGCGCTGATCGACATGCCCGAGCAGAAGCGGCTGCTGTGGGTGGACGACAAACCGGAAAGCAACGCGCACGAAATCGCCGCGCTCGCAAAACTGCAGGTCGAAGTCGTGACCGCACACAGCACGGAAGAAGCGCTCACGCGCCTCGACGCCGATACCGAGGGCTTCGACCTGGTGCTATCGGACTGGAGCCGACCCGAAGCACTGGAAGGTCAGCCGAGCGCCGCGTTGAGACTGCTGCGCGCGCTGGCGTCGAGACCGCGCCGGCCTCCGCTGATCGTCTACCACGGCGAGTTCGACGATGCTCGCCGCACGGCCCGACGCGACATGCTGCTGCGTGCGGGCGCCTTGGGCGAGGCCGTCGCCCCGGGCGAACTGCTCGCCTTGGTGAAGACCGCCCTGCAGGCGCGCTGAGGCACTCAGCGCATCGCGCGCAGGCGGGCGATGCGGTCCTGGGTCGCCGGGTGGGTCGAGAACAGCCCGCGCAGGCCGCCGCCGGAGAGCGGGTTCATGATCATCATCTGCGCCGTCTCGGGGTGCTGCTCGGCGGTATGCATGGGGATGCCACGCGCGTAGGCGTCGATCTTGGCGAGCGCGCTGGCCAGCGCCTCGGGGTCGCCGGAGATTTCAGCACCGCCACGATCGGCACCGAACTCTCGGGTGCGGCTGATCGCCATCTGGATGATCATGCCGGCCATCGGCGCCAGGATCATCATCGCGATCGACACGATCGGGTTGGGACGGTTCTCGCCGTCGCGACCACCGAAGAACATGCCGAAGTTGGCCAGCATCGAGATCGCGCCCGCCACCGTGGCCGAGATCGTCGAGATCAGGATGTCGCGGTTCTTCACATGCGCCAGCTCGTGCGCCATGACGCCGCGCAGCTCGCGCTCGGACAGCATGCGCATGATGCCGGTGGTGGCGGCCACCGCGGCATTCTCGGGGTTGCGGCCGGTGGCAAAGGCGTTGGGCTGGGCCTCGTCGATGATGTACACCTTGGGCATCGGCAGGTCGGCGCGCTGGGCGAGCTCGCGCACCATGTTGTAGAGGTAGGGCGAGGAGGCGGCATCGACCTGGCGCGCGTTGTACATCTTGAGCACGGCCTTGTCGGAGAACCAGTAGGCCCAGAAGTTCATGGCGCCGCCGATGACGAGCGCGATCAGCATGCCCTGCTGGCCGCCGATGGCCGCGCCCATGGCGCCGAACAGGGCGACGATGCCGGCCATCAGGATGGAGGTCTTGATCCAGTTACCGAACATTGCGGTGTCCTTCCTGCAAAAGGTTGATTCAAAAGCCTAGTTTGGGGCCCGACCAGGCAAATTCAAGCATGGAGCGAGGCCCACCGGCCCAACCGTGGCGCTCAGGCCACGGTTGCGAAGCGTTCGCCCACAGAGACCGGGAAGCCGCGCAGGAATTCCGCGGCAGGCAGGCGCTTGCTGCCCGGACGCTGTAACACCGTGCAACGCAGGGCGTCGCGACCGCAGGCGACGGTGATGCCGTCCTCGCCTGCCGCGATCACCGTGCCGGGCTCGCCCCGGCCGGGCACGACCTCGGCCGACCAGCACTTGACCACCGTATCGCGCAAGCTGGAAGCCGCCCCGGGGAAGGGGTCGAAGGCACGCGTCGCGCGCTCGATGTCGGCCGCCGGGCGGGTCCAGTCGATGTTCGCCTCGGCACGCCCGATCTTGGCAGCGTAGGTCACGCCCTCGGCCGGCTGCGGCCTGGCGACCAACTCGCCGCGCTGCAGGGCGGCCAGCGCGGCGACGATGCACTCACCGCCGAGCGCCGCGAGGCGGTCGTGCAGCGTGGCGGTCGTGTCGCGGGGCAGGATCGGCGTCGAGCGCTCGAGCAGCATCGCACCGGTGTCCAGGCCCTCGTCCATCTGCATGATGGTGATGCCGGTCGCGGCGTCGCCGGCTTCGATGGCGCGGTGGATGGGCGCGGCGCCTCGCCAGCGCGGCAACAGCGAGGCGTGGATGTTGAGGCAGCCCAGGCGCGGCATGTCCAGCACCGCCTTGGGCAGGATCAATCCGTAGGCCGCCACCACCAGCACGTCCGGCGCACAGGCCGACAGGCGCGCACGCTGCTCGTCCGTGCGCAGCCTCTCCGGTTGGTCGACCTCGATGCCACGCGCCAGGGCGAGCTGCTTGACCGCGCTCGGCGTGAGCTTCATGCCACGGCCGGCAGGGCGGTCGGGCTGGGTGAGCACCAGCGGCACCGTGTAGCCGGCCCCAAGGATGGCTTCGAGCGCGCAGGCGGCAAACTCGGGCGTACCGGCGAAGGCGACGCGCAGCGCCGCGGGGGAGAGGGTGTCGGCCATCACGCGGTGATGCGGGCCTTCTTGGCCAGCTTGCTCTTGATGCGGCCGAGCTTGAGCTGGGACAGGTATTCGACGAAGACCTTGCCGTCGAGGTGATCGATCTCGTGCTGGATGCAGACCGCGAGCAAGCCGTCGGCCGCAAGTTCGTAGGGCTCGCCCTTGTCGTCGAGGGCGCGCACCCGAACCCGCTCCGCGCGCGTCACCTTCTCGTAGATACCGGGGACGGAGAGACAGCCTTCCTCGCACACCTGTTCGCCCGAGCGCTCGAGAATCTCGGGGTTGATCAGCGTCATCAGGCCGGATCTGTCCTCGCTGACGTCGATGACCACCACGCGCATGTGGACGTTGACCTGGGTGGCCGCGAGCCCGATGCCGGGCGCCTCGTACATGGTCTCGGCCATGTCGCGCACGAGCTGGCGGATGTCGTCATCGACCGCTGCAACCGGCTTGGCAACCGTATGCAGGCGGGGATCGGGGTATCTGAGAATGGGTAGGAGAGCCATGAATGCCTTGCCGCGTTAAACCTTTAAGTGCAGAATTTCAAGCGTTTTCACATGCATGCGCATGTACTGCGCCGGGGACTCGAAGCGCTTCACGACCGTGTTTGCTTCGCGCATCCGGTTCGACCCTGTCCATGCAACAGCGTTCCAGGGCCTCGTCGGCACGCCCCGCATCTACCGGAAGCGATCAATGACCCGAATTATATTCCCTCTGCTCGTCGCCTTCGCGGCCCTGTTTGGCGCGAGCGCCCACGCTCAATCCGGTGTCCGCCTTGCTGACAACGCACCCGACAGCTACACGGTGGTCCGTGGTGACACTCTGTGGGACATCTCGGGCCGCTTCCTGCAGGAACCCTGGCGCTGGCCCGAAGTCTGGCGCCTCAACCGCGAACAGATCCGCAACCCGCACCTCATCTACCCGGGGCAGGTCATCCTGCTCGACCGCAGCGGCCCCTGGCTGAGCATCGGCCGGCGCATCGGCGGCACCCAGGACGATCGCGTGCAGCCGCGCATCTACAGCGAAGCACTCGACAGCGCCCTGCCCAGCATCCCGCTGCAGGTGATCGAGCCCTTCCTGAACCGCCCGCTGGTCATTGACGGCCCCCGTCTGGAAGGCTCGGCGACCATCATCGCCACCGAGACCAGCCGCGTGCTGACCGGCACGGGCGACACCATCTTCGCCAAGGACGTCGGCGACGCCGCCGAGGTGTGGCACATCTACCGCCCGGCCAAACCGCTCGAAGACCCGGTGACGCGCGAAACCCTGGCCTGGGAGGCTGCCTACCTCGGCACCGCGCGCGTGACCGAACGCGGCCAGCCAACCACCCTCGAGGTCACCACCTCGGTCGAGGAAATCGGCGTCGGCGACCTGATGATGCCGAGCGATCGCCCGAGCGTGTTCTCCTTTGCGCCGCATGCGCCCGAGCGCGACGTGAACGGGCGCATCATCTCGATTCATCGCGGCGTGAGCGAAACCGGTCGTCTTCACGTGGTGGCGCTCAACGTCGGCGAACGTGACGGCATCGAGCGCGGCCACGTGCTGGCCCTGTTCCGCAACCGCGGCACGGCCGAATATACCGGCGACGGCGGCAAGGAGACCTTCCAGCTGCCCGAGAAGCGCTACGGCATGGTGTTCGTGTTCCGCGTCTTCGATCGCATCTCCTACGCCCTGGTGATGGAATCCGACGGCCCGGTCACCCTCTCCGACGTCGTACGCCAGCCCTGACGGTCGCCGCCGAGACTCACACGCACTCCCAGGCCTCTTGTCCGCCGATCACGACGACCTCGCCGACTGGTTGCGCCTGAGCTCGCTGCCGGGCCTGGGCGCCGACCGCCAGCGCAGCCTGCTTGCCGCCTTCGGCCTGCCGCGCCACATCTTCGGCGCCGGCCGCAGTACGCTCGCGGCAGTGGTGGGGGGCGAAGCCGCGGATACAGTGCTCGGCACCCCGCAGGCCGAATGGATGGAGCGCGCGCTCGCCTGGGCGGCCGAGCCCGGCAGCCACGTGCTCACCCTTGCCGACGAAGCCTATCCACGCAGCCTGCTCGACATGGCCGACCCGCCGGTGCTGCTCTACGTCAAGGGCGACCCGGCCCTGCTCCAGCGCCCGGCGATCGCCCTGGTGGGGGCGCGCTCCGCAACCGCCCAGGGAGAGGCCAACGCCGAAGCCTTCGCCCGCGAGCTGGCGGCGCAGGGCTTCACCATCGTCAGCGGGCTTGCTCTAGGTATCGACGCGGCAGCCCATCGCGGCGCGCTCGCCGCAGGTACAGCCGGGGGCGGTACGATCGCCGTGATCGGTACCGGAATCGATCGCATCTACCCCGCACGCAACGCAACACTTGCCCGCGACATCGCCCGCTGCGGCGTGGTCGTCAGCGAGTTCCCGCTCGGCACACCGCCACTGCAGCACAACTTCCCGCGCCGCAACCGGCTCATCGCCGGTCTCGGGCAAGGCGTGCTGGTGGTCGAGGCGGCACTCAACAGCGGCTCACTGATCACCGCGCGACTGGCGACCGAATGCGGCCGCGAGGTGTTCGCGATCCCGGGCTCGATCCATTCGCCACTGTCGCGCGGCTGCCACCGCCTGATCCGTGAAGGCGCCAAGCTGGTCGAGACGGCCGAAGACGTCGTCGAGGAATTGCGCGGCCGGCTCGGCTGGGCGGCACCCGAGCGCCCGCACACGGCGGCCGGACGCCGTCGACGCGAACGCAAGGATGCCGCTTCGACACCGCCGACCGTGTCCCAGGCCGAGCTTGCCCTCGACGGCGAGGCGGCACGGGTGCTGCAGATCATCGGCCATGACCCGGTGGACATCGACACGCTGGCCCAGCGCTGCAGCTTGACGGTCGATGCCCTGTACGCCATCCTGCTTCCGCTCGAGCTGGATGGACTCCTCGCGCGCTTGCCCGGGGGGCGCCTCCAGCGCATCTGAATCCGGCCGCACATCACCAGCCGCACGCAAGCACAGCGGGCGGAGCCCTCCATCCGGCATGCCGGTCCTGGAACCGCCCACCACGCTGCCGACCGCCCCCAAATGAGGCCGCCTTGTTCGACATCCTCGTATATCTCTTCGAAAGCTACATCCACGCAGACGCCTGCCCCGAATCCGATCTGCTCGCCCGCAAGCTGTCGGCGGCCGGATTCGACCAGGACGAGATTTCCGAAGCGCTCGACTGGCTGGCAGGCCTGCGCCGCGTGGCACGCGACATCCACCCCGGCATCGCGCCCAGCAGCGGATCGGTACGGATCTACACCGATGAAGAGCAGAAGCAACTCGACGCCCGCTGCCGCGGCTTTCTGAGCCTGCTCGAAAGCGCCGGCGTTCTCGGCGCCGCGCACCGCGAGCTGATCATCGAGCGTGCGATGGCCCTGAACGACTTCACCATCTCGCTGAATCGCCTCAAGGTCATCGTACTGATGGTGCTGTGGCAGCAGGAAGAGCCTATCGACACCCTGATGGTGGACGAGCTCCTCACCGAAGAGGAAGACTGGGCCTACGAACCGACCTTGCATTGAGTGGTCAATCCAGCCTGCTTGCAAGCGCAAGCAGGCTGTCCTTATCATCCGCCGCTTCCCGAACCCCGCGCGCCCGCTGGGCGCCACAGTCGTCTCGACACGAGCATGAGCAAGCAACTGATCATCGCGGAAAAGCCTTCCGTTGCGCAGGACATCGCCCGTGCGCTGGGCGGCTTCACCAAGGAGAAGGACTACTTCGAGTCCGACGAATATGTATTGTCGTCGGCCGTGGGTCACCTTCTCGAGCTCACCGTGCCGGAGGAGTTCGAGGTCAAGCGCGGCAAGTGGACCTTCGCCCATCTGCCGGTGATCCCGCCCCACTTCGCGGTCAAGCCGATCGAGAAGACCGAGGATCGGCTCAAGCTGCTCACCCGGCTCATCAAGCGCAAGGACGTCACCGGCCTCATCAACGCCTGTGACGCGGGCCGCGAGGGCGAGCTGATCTTCAACTTCATCGCCCAGCACGCGGGCAGCAAGAAGCCGATGCAGCGCCTGTGGCTGCAGTCGATGACCGCGCAGGCGATCCGCGACGGCTTCGCCCACCTGCGCGCCGCGCAGGAGGTCGAGGGCCTGCGCAACGCCGCGATCTGCCGCGCCGAATCCGACTGGCTGATCGGCATCAACGGCACGCGCGCGATGACCGCGTTCAACTCCAAGACCGGCGGCTTCCACCTCACCACCGTGGGCCGGGTGCAGACACCGACGCTGGCGATGGTGGTCGAGCGCGAGGACCGCATCCGCAAGTTCAGGTCGCGCGACTACTGGGAGCTCGAGGCGCGCTTCGGCTGCGCCGCCGGCGAGTACCCGGGGCGCTGGTTCGACGAGAAGTTCAAGAAGCCCGAGGGCGACGAGCACGCCACCGCCTTCCGCCTGTGGGACAAGGCCCAGGCCGAGGCCATCCGCAGCAAGTGCGCAGGCAAGCCGGGCGTGGTCAGTGAAGAGGCCAAGCCCTCCACCCAGTTGTCGCCGCTGCTGTTCGACCTCACCAGCCTGCAGCGCGAGGCCAACGGCCGCTTCGGCTTCTCCGCCCGGGTGACGCTGCAACTCGCCCAGGCGCTGTACGAGAAGCACAAGGTGCTGACCTACCCGCGTACCGACGCGCGCGCACTGCCCGAGGACTACCTCGCCACGGTGAGCGAGGTCATGCGCACGCTGCCCGACCAGTACGCGCCCTTCGCCAACGAGATCGCCAAGCACGGCTGGGTGAAGCCCAACAAGCGCATCTTCAACAACGCCAAGATCTCCGACCACTTCGCGATCATCCCCACCGGCGCACTGCCGAAGAACCTGTCCGAAGCCGAACACAAGATCTACGACCTCGTCACCAAGCGCTTCCTGGCGGTTTTCTACCCCGCGGCCGAGTACCAGATCACCACCCGCATCACGCGCGTCGAGGGCGAGGCCTTCAAGACCGAGGGCAAGGTGCTGGTCAATCCGGGCTGGCTGGCGGTGTATGGCAAGGAAGCGGCCAACGACGAGAAGGATGCCAAGGACGGCAGCGCACCGCAGCTGGTCGCTGTGAAGCAGGGCGAAACGGTGTCCACCGAGGACATCACGGTCAAGTCGCTGCAGACCAAGCCGCCAGCGCGCTTCAACGAAGCCACGCTGCTCTCCGCAATGGAAGGCGCGGGCAAGATGGTCGACGACGAGGAATTGCGCGCGGCGATGGCCGAACGCGGTCTCGGCACGCCAGCCACCCGCGCGCAGATCATCGAAGGCCTGATCAGCGAGCAGTACATCCATCGCGAAGGCCGCGAACTGATCCCGAGCGCCAAGGCCTTCTCGCTGATCACGCTGCTGAAGGGACTGGGCGTCACCGCGCTGACCTCGCCCGAACTCACCGGCGGCTGGGAATACAAGCTCGCGCAGATGGAGCACGGCAAGCTCAGCCGCGAAGCCTTCATGAGCGAGATCGCCGAGATGACGCGCGAGGTCGTCGAGCGCGCAAAGCGCTACGAGTCCGACACCGTGCCGGGCGAGTTCGTGACGCTGCAGACGCCGTGCCCGAAGTGCGGCGGCGTCGTGAAGGAAAACTACAAGAAGTTCGCCTGCCAGGCCTGCGACTGGAGCACCTGGAAGATCGTCGCCGGCCGCCAGTTCGAGTACGACGAGATCGAGACCCTGCTGCGCGAGGGCAAGGTCGGCCCGCTGCTCGGCTTCCGCAACAAGATGGGGCGCCTGTTCAATGCCGACATCGTGTTGAACGAGGACAAGCAGCCCACCTTCGACTTCGGCCAGCCCAAGGAGGGCGAGGAGGCCGAGGCGGTGGACTTCTCCGCGCAGGAGGCCGTCGGTGCCTGCCCGAAGTGCGCCAGCCGGGTGTACGAGCACGGCATGGCCTATGTGTGCGAGAAATCGGTGGGACCAGGCAAGAGCTGCGATTTCCGCTCCGGCAAGATCATCCTGCAGCAGCCAATCGAACGCGAGCAGATGGCCAAGCTGCTGACCGAGGGCAAGACCGACCTGCTCAAGGGCTTCGTGTCGGCACGCACGCGGCGCAAGTTCTCCGCCTTTCTGGTGCGCGGCAAGGACGGCAAGGTTGGCTTCGAGTTCGAAGCCAAGGCACCGAAGGCGACCAAGCCCGCAGCGGCGAAGGCGGGCGAAACCGCAGGCGAGGGTGCTGAAGCACCCGCTCCGCGCAAACGCAGCACCACGCGCAAGGCGAGCTGAACAGACCAGAAAGCTCGCGACTTGCGTCGCGCCTACAGCGAGGCCGCACGCGGCGCGGCTTTCCGCGTGGAAGCGGCGCCCGCCGCGAGGAGTTGAAGGCGATGCCCCCTTCAGCCCCCTCGGCCGCGCACGCCGATCCGGTGGTTCAGCCTGATTTGGCGGCGTTCAGGCGCTTGACCCCGGCGACGAAGCGCGACAGCGTCTCGGACAGCACACCACGCGGGATCATCACTTCGATGAGCTGGAAACGCCCACGCGTCGCCATCGCACGATCCAGCGCCTGCTTGAGCTGGGCCCGGGTGTGCACGCGCACGCCGTCGCCGCCCATGCCCGCGGCCATCTGCGCGAAGCCCCAGTCGTCGAGATCATTGAAGCCCGACTCGGGCTGGAAGGTGCGCAGCATCTCCCAGCTGCTGTTGTTGAACAGCAGCACGATCGGATCCCAGCCGTAGCGTCGGCAGTTGCCCAGTTCCCAGCCCGTCATCTGAAAGGCGCCGTCGCCAACGAGGATGAGCGGACGCTGGCCCGTAGCCGCCTGCAGGCCGAGGCCCGCGGGCACACCAAAACCCATCGTGGCGTAATAGCCCGGCGCCACCAGGGCGGTGTGCTCGATGTCCATCGCGGTGAACAGGCAGTCGCCCATGTCGGAGGCGATCGGCAGCTTGCCATGCGCGGCCATCAGGTCATTGACGGCCAATGCCACGTCGGCTGGCGCGATGGTGGCCTCGTCGGCCACCAGGCCATGCGGGAAAGCCGGGCGCGACACCTCGAAGTGTTTCGCCGCCGGGGGCACGCAGGCAAGCAGGCCATCGACGAGCGCATCGAGCGGGATGCGTGGGTAGGTGTGGTAACCCATCGTCACCCGTCCCTCCAGCGCCTGGATGGTCTTGCGCAGATCGATGTGCTTCTCTGACACCGCGAAGTTGGTGTCCGAGATGATCACGCCGAGCAGGAACAGACCGTCGGAGTCCTCCACCAGCCGCGTCACCTCGGGCAGGCCGGCCAGGCCCATGTAGGTACCCACCAGCGGTGCGCCATGATCTGCAAGCAGGCCGCGGCCCATGAAGCTTGTCACCACCGGCAGGCCAAGGCGGCGCGACAGCTCGGCGACCTTGTCCTCGAGCCCGAAGCGGCGCACCTCGACCCCCACCATCAGCACCGGCGCGGATGCGCGCCCGATACGTTCGAGGATCTCTGCGACACACGCCTGCAGCGCCTCGCCATCGACCGCCGGCGGCGGCTCGGCGATCACCGCTGCGCAGGGCTGGGCGACCATGTCGCGCGGGATCTCGATGTACACCGGCTGCGAGTTGCGCAGGCAATTGGCGAGGACGCGCGCGATGTCGGCGGGCGCGCGCGCTGCATCGTCCAGACGCACCTGATCGCAGGTGATCTCACGGAAGATCTGGAACTGGGAGTCGAGCGTCTTGGCCTGGTGATGCAGCAGCAGCCCGGAGTTCGACTCGCCGCGGCCCGGACCGCCGGACAGGACCACCAGCGGTGATTTCTCGGCATACGCTGCGGCCACCGAGTTGATCATGTTGAGCGCACCTGCGCCGTAGGTTACCGCGGCCACGCCCAGTCCGCCGCCGATGCGTCCGGCCGCGTCGGCGGCGAAGCCCACCCCTGGCTCATGCGAGAGCGTATGCAGGGGCAGGATCTTCGATTCCTCGATGATGCGGAAATAGGGCAGGGCGAAGTCGCCCGGGATGCCGAAGATCTGCCGCGCGCCATGCGCCTTGAGCGCATGCAGCAAGGATTCGGTAAGCGTCATGGGGTGTCTCCTCAGGTGGTCTTGTGAGGAGCATTATGCTGCGCATCCCACACATAAAGTGCGCGTTATTCGCGCATTTATCGTTAATATGCGCACAATTCATGCATATGAAAGCACATAAATGAGCACTTTCACCGTAGATCGTCAGGATCTGGCACTCCTCGATGCCCTGCAGCGCAGCGGCAATGCCACCAATGCCACTCTTGGCGAACAGGTCCACCTGTCCGCATCCCAGGTGAGCCGGCGCCTGCAGCGCCTGCAGGAAGGCGGACTGATCGCCGGTTACGCTGCACTGCTGAACCCCGCAGCCGTCGGCCTGGGCGTCACCGCCTTCGCCCATGTCGTGCTCGAGCGCCAGGGCGGGGCACGCAGCGAAGCCTTCGAAGCCGCCGTCGCCGGCTTGCCCGAGGTACTCGAGTGCTTTTCGGTGAGCGGCAACGCCGACTACGTACTGCGCCTGGTCGCTCCCGACCTGGCCGCTTTCTCCGAACTGATGATGAAGCGCGTGCTGTGCCTGCCCGGCATCGCCAACGTGAAGACCGACATCGTGCTCGGCCGCGTGAAGCAGACCCATGTCCTGCCCCTGGACCACATCACCCAGCCCAGCCAGCCCAGGCAACGCGTGCGCTTTTCCGGAGGCTGAAATGAGGACGGGCCCCGCAGGGCCCGTATGCAACTCCGCGCGCCGACCGGCGCGGCTGCACTCAAGCTCAGGCTTCGAGCAGGCTGCGCAGCATCCAGGCGGTTTTCTCGTGCACCTGCATGCGCTGGGTCAGCAGGTCGAGCGTAGGTTCGTCGCTCGCCTTGTCGGCGACCGGCGCGATGCTGCGTGCGGTCTTGATCACCGCTTCCTGGCCCTGGACGAGCAGGCGGATCATGTCCTGCGCCGAGGGTACCCCGTCCGGCTCACTCATGCTGGTGAGCTTCTGGAACTCCTTGTAGGTGCCGGGCGCCGGGAAGCCCAGCGCGCGGATGCGCTCGGCGATCTGGTCAACTGCGAGTGCGAGTTCGTTGTATTGCGCCTCGAACATGAGGTGCAGCGTGTTGAACATCGGCCCGGTGACGTTCCAGTGGAAATTGTGTGTGGTCAGGTACAGGGTGTAGCTGTCCGCCAACAGGCGCGAAAGGCCTTCGGCGATCTTGGCGCGATCCTTCTTGGTGATGCCGATATCGATTTCCATGTCGCTTCTCCTGTGATTGATGCGCTGGAGCGGCTGCGTCCAGCCGGGATGGTTCAATCGTAAGCCAATCGGTCCAATGAATCCAATTGATCGCCGGAATACCTTTCATGCCGCAGGGCTATGCCTGGCGCAGCCCCGTATCCACCTGTGGAACACGCCCCACCGGCCGTACCCCGGGCAGTTCGCTGTCCAGGATCGCCGCCCGCAGCACGTCGATCGCCCCGCTGCGCGGGTAGGTGACACGCCACGCCAGGGCGACACGGCGCTGAGGCTCGGGGTCGCTGAACGGCCGTACCGCGACCAAGGGGTTCTGCGCCGACATCTCGTCGACCGCCGAACTGGGCAACACCGTCACGCCGAGACCCGTGGCCACCATGTGGCGGATGGTCTCGAGCGAACTGCCCTCCAGCGTGCGCTGCAGCCCGCCGATGTTGCGGCAGCTCGGGCACACCTCGAGCACTTGCTCGCGGAAGCAGTTGCCCGCGCCAAGCAGCAACAACTGGTCGTCGGCGAGGTGCTCGGCCGAGACCGACTCATCCTGCGTCCACGGATGGGCCGACGGCATCAGCACCCGGAACGGCTCGTCGTAGACCGGCTGGGCGACGATGCCGGGCTCCTCGAACGGCAGGCTGATGATGATGACATCGAGCTCGCCGCGCTTGAGCGACTCGGCCAGGCGAGCGGTGAAGTTCTCCTGGATGATCAGCGGCATCCGCGGCGCAAGCTGGTGCACGCGCGGGATCAGGCGCGGCAGCAGGTAAGGGCCGATGGTGTAGATCACCCCTACGCGCAGCGGGCCTGCAAGCGGATCCTTGCCCGCCGCGGCGATCTCCTGGATCTGGCTCGCCTCCATCAGCACCTTCTCTGCCTGCGCGACGATGCGGCGACCGGTCTCGGTGATCTTGACCTCGGAGGCGCTGCGCTCGAAGAGCTGGACGCCGAGCTCTTCCTCGACCTTCTTGACCGCCACAGACAGCGTCGGCTGTGACACATGGCATTTCTCGGCCGCACGGCCGAAATGACGCTCGTACGCCAACGCGACGAGGTAGCGGAGATCGGTCAGGGTCATGGCGTTTATGCGTTCCGGAAAAGGAATGGAGCCTGAAGCGGATAGCTGGGGATGTTACAGCTTCCAATGCCCTCCTGCGCGACCGGCGACTCACCGCTATACTTCGCCAGCCCTGACTCAGCTCAAACCCATCGATGCGCTCCCACTCCGGTACTGCCGGCGGACTGGCCCTGATTCTCACCGCAAGCCTGTGCGCAGGACAGGTGCGGGCGGAAGACAGCTTCTTCGCACCGCTGCCGGTCGTGCTCAGCGCCTCGCGCCTGCCCCAGACCCTGCACGACAGCCCGGCTGCGGTCACGGTATTCGATGCGGACTTCATCGCTGCCACCGGCTACCGCGACCTCAGCCGCCTGATGCGGCTCGTCCCCGGCTTCCAGGTTGGCCAGGAACGCGGCAACGCACACTGGGTCACCTACCATGGCCTGGGCATGGACTATCCACTGCAGATGCAGGTCCTGATCGACGGACGCTCTTTTCCTGCGCCCTCGTTCAACTCTTCGGCGGAGCGCATCTCGCTGCAGGATATCGAGCGCATCGAGGTGGTACGCGGCTCGAACTCCGCCGCCTTCGGCTCGAACGCCTTCCTGGGCATCGTCAACATCCGCACCCGGCATAGCGCCGACAGCACCGGAACAAGCCTGCGTCTGAGCCGTGGCGCGCCCGGCATCCTGGACGTCAGCGCGCGCCATGCCGTCGAATCGGCCCCGCTCAGCCTGCGCATCAGTGCGCAGCACGAGGCCGACGAAGGCTTTGCCGGGCTGCATGATGGTCGCCGCACGAACCTGTTGTCGGTGCGGGGAGATCTCCAGCTCGACGAACGCAACGAGCTCAACCTCAATGCGGTGCTTGCCGAGGGCCGGCGCGACGCGGGCTATGAGCGCTCCTTCTTCAACAGCGCCGGCATGCGCGAATCGCAGCACGCCAACCGCACCTTGCACCTGCGCTGGCGCCACGTCGCCGCGGCCGAAGAGGAGTGGCTGGTGTCGGCCTACTGGAATCGCCAGCGCGTGCGTGACGAATGGCGGCTGGATTCGCGCATCAACCCCCCGCTCCCGCTCGCGCCTGGCGTTGCCTTCGGCGCCGACGTCGGCAACACCGCAGTGACCGACCAGCACAGTCTCGAAGTCGAGCACCGCTGGCGCCTCGATCCCGCCACACGCGTGCTGTGGGGCGCCGAATGGCGGCATGTCGAGCAGGCCTCGCCCTTTTATTTCCACGCTGCCAAGGCGCACCAGCGCAGCGAGCAGCGCCTGTTCGCCAATCTGGAATGGCGCAGCGCACCGGCATGGCTATGGAACTTCGGCGGCATGGTGGAGAAGCTCGGTGGCGATGCCGCTCGTTTTGCGCCGCGCGTATTCCTCAACTGGCAGGCCGCTCCCGACATGACCTGGCGTCTCGGCCACTCGCGCGCCTGGCGCCAGCCCGGACTTTTCGAACGCAATGCCGATGTGCGCATCGTTTCCGACACCGGTACGCTGCTGCAGCAACGCCAGCTTCCCAATCCGGCCCTGAGGCCGCAGCGCATCGACGCCTTCGAACTCGGCTTCCTGGGCATCCTGCCTGACCAGCGCAGCACCCTCGACGTGCGCCTGTTCCATGAGCGCATCGATGATCTCATCGTGCGCCAGCCTGGACCGCTCATCACCGACCTGCCCCGCACCGGCGACGCGGGCTACCTTGCCTTCCTGGAGACCCTGCGCAGCACGCGCTGGGAGAACTACGCCGGCGAGGTCCGCCTCAGCGGACTCGAGTACCAGTTGCGCACCAGCCCATGGCCCGGGACCGAGTTCATCCTGTCGCACAGCATGATCGATCGCCGCGCCGCGGACGACCGCATCCGCGGCAATACCGCACCCTACTCCGGCAGCCTGAGCTGGCTGCAACGCGTCGGCCCCTGGCAATCGATGCTGAGCGTACTGCGCATGGGACCGATCGACGCCGGCTTCAGCTACGTGCCCGGCTTCAGCTACACCGTGCCTGCGTACACCACCGTGGACTGGAGTGCAGCGCGCAGCTTCCGCCTTGAACACGGCACCCTGAGCTTGCGGCTGAGCGCGATCAACCTGCTCGGCCGCCACCAGGAACTGGCCAACCGGCCACTGCAGGCACAGGCGGAGTATCGCAACCGGCCGGCGAACCAGGCCGGGCGACAGGTCCATGTCACGCTGCAGGCGGAATTCTGACGCCCCTGGCGAGCAGGCAGAGGCGCCGGCCTTGAAGTCACGCCCGCTCGGCCCGATCTGAAAGCGGACGTGTTGTCGGGAACAGGATGCGGATTCCCGCGTCCACGCACTCGTGCACGTCCATCAACTTCCACGACCACGCGTGAATACCGATATGAAGAAGATCATTGCCGTCAGTGCCCTCGCCGTCGCGCTTGCAGCGGCGCTCCCGCAGGGGGCCTTCGTGTCGCCGGCCATGGCGCAGGCGACCGCTCCCTCCATGGTGTCGCCCAACCGCTACGGGCTGCCGGACTTCGGCGACCTGGTCGAGCAGGTCGGACCTGCGGTCGTCAACATCAGCGTCGTCCAGCGCCAGGCACAGGGCGTCACCGGTGAGAACCCGTTCGCGAACGACCCCTTCTACGACTTCCTGCGTCGCTTCGGGGTACCCATGCCGGGATTCCCGGGCCAGCCGGGCATGGGGCCGCGCACACGCCAAGGCATCGGCTCGGGTTTCATCGTCAGCCAGGACGGCTATGTGCTGACCAATGCCCATGTGGTGGCAGGCGAGAACGCGGATGCCGCGCTGTCCGAGGTCACCGTGCGGCTGATCGACAAGCGCGAGTTCAAGGCAACGGTGGTGGGGGTCGACCGCCGCACCGACGTCGCCCTGCTCAAGATCGACGCGCAGAACCTGCCCACCCTCAGGATCGGCAATGCCGACGAGGCCCGCGTCGGCGAGTGGGTGGTGGCGATGGGCTCCCCCTTCGGATTCGACAACACGGTCACCGCCGGCATCATCTCGGCCAAGGCGCGCCGCCTGCCGGACGAGACCTACGTACCCTTCATCCAGACCGACGTCGCGATCAACCCGGGCAACTCGGGCGGCCCCTTGTTCAACCTCGCGGGCGAAGTGATCGGCATCAATTCGCAGATCTACTCGCGCTCGGGCGGCTTCATGGGCATTTCGTTCGCAATCCCGATCGACGTTGCCATGAACGTCAAGGACCAGCTCGTCGCCCACGGCCGTGTCCAGCGCGGCCGCCTGGGCATTGCCATCCAGGGCGTCGACAAGGAGCTTGCCCAGTCCTTCGGGCTGGCCGAGGCTCACGGCGCGCTGGTGGCCAGCGTCGACCCGGGCAGCGCGGCGGAGAAGGCCGGCCTGCAGCCCGGTGACGTGGTGCTGCAAGTGGATGGCCGACGCATCTCCGATTCGGCCGAACTGCCGCGCGTGATCGGCGAGAAACGCCCGGGGACTCAGGTGCGCATGGAGATCTGGCGCGATGGCCGCAGCCGCAGCGTGACCGCAACGCTCGACGAACTGACCACCGATACGGTGGCCGCAGCCGACCCCCTGCCCAGCCAGGTGGAAAAGCTGGGCGACAAGCTCGGGCTGAGCGCACGCGCCCTCACCGCCCAGGAGGCTTCCGAACTGCGGCTGCGCGGCGGCCTTGCCGTGGAGAGCGTCGATGGCGCCGCCGCGCGTGCCGGATTGCAGCGCGGCGATGTAATCCTGGCCATCAACAACCAGCCGGTGACCACCATCGCCGAGTTCCGCGCTCAGTTGCAGCGTTCGGGCAACCGCTTCGCACTGCTGATCCAGCGCGGCAGCGCACGCATCTTCGTCCCCGTCCGCATCGAATAAGTCATTCGACACGCTGGCGGGGGCTGCAGCACGTGTGCTGCAGCCCCCG